>CACYQQ010000009.1 GCA_902776605.1 uncultured Bacteroidales bacterium
TCGGCATCGGTCAAGAAGATGTCGATGCCGAAACGTGGTTGCTTCATGCCCACCTGTCGGGCAATCTCCAACAAGACACCGACGCCCGAGGCACCGTCGTTGGCGGCAGGGACAGGTTGGTTGCGCTTGGAGGGATCGGGGTCCTCGTCGGCCACATGGCGGCTGTCCCAATGGGAGATGAGCAAGATGCGGTTCTGCAATTCGGTGTGGAACGAGCCGACTAGGTTGATGCAGGGGAGCGTGGTGCCGTCGTAGGCGGTGACGGAGGAACGCATCACGCTGACCGAAGCGCCGTAACGGGTGAGTTCCGACTGCAACCATTGAGCACATTGCTCCTGCGCCTTCGACCCCGGGACGCGCGGACCGAATGCCAGTTGCTGTTCGATGGCGCGGTAGGCAGAGTCTCCAACGAATTGAGGGACAATGCGTTGCGCTGCGGCTTGCTGGTCGGAAGAGGGTTGCGACGAATCGCCCGTTGAACTGCACTTGAGCAGCAACAGGACGGAGAGAAGTATAGACAGAACGTGATTCATCTTTATTCGCAAAGGCTTAGACAGCCGATGTGTCTTAGCTGTCAACATGATTTGTTGCGGATGCAAAGGTAGTGAAAAATACCCACTTTTGAGCAAATAACTTGATTTTTTTATGTTAAGGAACATATTTTTTCACTTTTTTTGCAATAGATGGACATATATTGAGTTTTTTTATTAATTTTGCGCCGTCAAAACAGAAAGAGCCTCAGGTTTTATAATAATGATTAACCATATTACCCACAAAGGGGTAGTAAGTCATATTGATGGTCGCAAGGTTACTGTGCTTTTCGTACAGCAATCTGCTTGTGCTGCTTGCAGCGCGAGGATGCTCTGCACCAGTGGCGAGTCGAAGCAGCGGTCCATTGTCGCTGACAGTTATGGTCAGCATTTTGAGGTGGGCGAGGAGGTCACTGTCGAGGTGACCAGTCAGTTGGCATGGACAGCGATGTTCTTTGCTTTCGGGTTGCCCGCTTTAGTAGCTCTCATCGTGGTCTTCCCTGCCATCGGCTGGCTGGGCGAGATTTGGGCTCCCGTCGCAGCATTGGGGGCTTTAGTTTTGTATTATACCATTCTCTATGGGTTTAGGAAGAAGTTGGACAGGCGCGTAGTGTTCCTGTTGCACAAAGTTTAAGTTTATTTCAAATTACAATATTTAGTATGACTAATGAAATTCTGATTGCTCTCGGCGCACTCGGCGCATTGGGTCTGCTGGCCTCATTGCTGCTTTGTCTGGTGGCCAAGAAATTCAATGTTTTCGAAGACCCACGTGTGGGTCAAGTGGAGGAAGTGTTGCCTGGAGCCAATTGTGGCGGCTGCGGTTTCCCTGGTTGTCATGGTATGGCAGATGCCTGTGTCAAGGCTAAAGATGCTGCCAACTCGTTGGAAGGTTTGCTTTGCCCTGTCGGCGGAAACGAAGTGATGGGCAAGGTGGCAGGCATCCTCGGTTTGGAGGCAGGTGCCGCCGAGCCAAAGGTGGCTGTCGTTCGTTGTAACGGCAACATCTGTGCTCGTCCGAAAGTGGCTGTGTTTGACGGTGCTAAATCGTGTGCCGTGGCAGCTGCAACCTTTGCTGGCGAGACCGGTTGCGCCTTCGGTTGCCTCGGTTTGGGCGACTGCGTCAAGGCTTGCCAGTTTGATGCCATCCGCATCAACCCCGAGACGGGTCTGCCAGAGGTCGATGAGGAGAAGTGTGTTGCCTGTGGTGCTTGCGCCAAGGCTTGTCCGAAGTTCGTCATCGAGTTGCGCAAGAAGAGTGCCATGAAGAGCCCAATGCCTAAGCGCGTTTGGGTGGATTGTATCAACAAGGACAAGGGTGCTGCTGCCCGCAAGGCTTGTCAGAATGCCTGTATCGGTTGCGGTAAGTGCCAGAAAGTCTGCAAGTTCGAGGCTATCACCGTCGAGAATAACGTGGCCTTCATTGATAACGAGAAGTGCAAGGCTTGCGGTATGTGCGTAAGCGAGTGCCCAACAGGTGCTATCCATGCTACCGAGCCTGTGATGATCGTCGTCGAGAAACTCAAAGCCAAGAAGGAGGCTGAGAAGAAAGCTGCTGCTGAGGCCGCTGCTGCTGCCAAGGCTGCTGCCGAAGCCGCTCCAAAGGCAGAGGCTGCTCCACAAACGGAAGCACCTAAGGCTGGTGAATGATTGTCAAATTGTTAATAGTCAAATTGAATATATGAAGACTTTTAAATTAGGCGGTGTTCATCCCGCTGCAAATAAACTCTCCGCAGGAGCTCCTATACAGGTGGCCGCCGTCCCTGACATGGTGGCTATTCCTATGGCGCAGAACCTCGGCGCTCCATCGAAGGCCATTGTCGCTAAGGGTGACAAGGTCAAGGTCGGTACCGTCATTGGTGAACCAGGCGGATTCCTTTCTTCTTTTGTACACTCGTCTGTTTCGGGCACCGTTGATAAGGTAGATGTCGTCGAGGATGCTACCGGCAAGAAAGTGCCTGCCGTATTCATTAAGGTAGAAGGCGACGAGTGGGAAGAGACTATCGACCGCTCTAAAGATATTGTCCGCGACATCAAGTTGGACAAACAGCAGATTATTGATAAGGTGAAGGAGATGGGCATCGTCGGTATGGGTGGTGCTACCTTCCCAACTCAGGTCAAGTTGACCCCTCCTCCAACAGCCAAGCCTGAGTGCGTCATCATCAACGCCGTAGAGTGTGAGCCATATCTCACCTCCGACCACTCGTTGATGTTGGCTCATGCCGAGGAGATCTGCATCGGTGTGCAGATTCTGGAAAAGGCGATGGGCGTGAAGAAGGCATACATCGGCATCGAGGCCAACAAGCCAGATGCTATCGAATTGATGCGTAAGACCGCTGCCAACGGTTTCCCAGAGATTGAGATTGTACCTCTCCAGCTCAAGTACCCACAGGGTGGTGAGAAGCAGCTCATCAACGCCGTCATCGGCAAGGAGGTTCCTTCGGGCGGTCTGCCAATCGCCACAGGTGCCCTTGTGCAGAACGTCGGTACCGCCTTCGCTGTCTATGAGGCCGTACAGAAGAACAAACCACTCATCGAGCGTATTGTCACCGTGACCGGCAAGAGCGTTGCCAAGCCAGGTAACTTCCTGACCCGTATCGGTGTACCGGTTGCTAACCTCATTGAGGCTGTCGGCGGTGTGCCAGAGGATACCGGCAAGATCATTTCCGGTGGTCCAATGATGGGTAAGGCCATGCCCGATACCAACAGCTATGTCGTGAAGGGTTGTTCGGGCATTCTCATCATGAAGAATGCCGAGGCACGTCGCAAGGAGGCAGGACCATGTATCCGTTGCGGCAAGTGCGTACATGCTTGTCCTATGGGCTTGCAGCCAAACTTCCTGGCACGTTACAGCGAACTCAACCTGCTTGACGAGGCCGAGGAGGAGCGCATCTACGATTGTATCGAGTGCGGTTCCTGCCAGTTCTCTTGTCCAGCCAACCGTCCTTTGCTCGATTGGATCCGTCAGGGCAAACCAAAGGTGATGGGCATCCTGCGTCAGCGTGCAGCCGAGGCCAAGGCTAAGGCCGATGCCGAGAAGGCTGCCAAAGAAGCCGCTGCGGCTAAGTAATTTGTAATTCGTAATTTGTAATTTATTTATACAAAGAATATTATGTTAAACGTATCTTTGTCGCCTCATGTGCACAGTGGCAACAGCACACAGAAGTGTATGCTTCAGGTGCTTATTGCCCTCTGTCCAGCACTGCTCTGGTCCTTCTACCAGTTCGGCTCGGGTGCAATCATCCTGACCTTGGCCTCGGTGGCATTCTGCCTCTTGTTTGAGTTCCTGATTACAAGGTTCCTGCTCCATACGCCTTCTACCCTCGGCGATCTTTCTGCCGTGGTGACAGGTGTGCTGTTGGCCTTCAACGTTCCATCCAACTTGCCTGTATGGGTCATTGCCATCGGTGCTTTGGTCGCTATCGGCGTAGGTAAGATGGTTTATGGTGGATTGGGTGCCAACATCTTCAATCCTGCTTTGGTAGGTCGTGTGTTCCTCCTCGTGGCCTATCCTGTACAGATGACCACTTGGCCATCGCAAGCAGGTTATGCAGATGTCGAGACGGGTGCCACACCACTCTCTATCATCAAGCGCATCGTCAATGGCGAGAGCACATTGGCAGCTCCCGACTTCATGGATAGCTTGCTCGGTGTAACGGGCGGTTCTTTGGGTGAGGTTTCGGCCCTGGCATTGCTCTTGGGCGGCATCTATCTCCTTGTCCGCAAGACCATTACCTGGCATATTCCAGTCAGCGTGCTGCTCAGTGCCTTCGTCTTCGGCTTCCTCTTCTACGGTTGCAACATGACCTTGGCTCTTGACCAGTTGGTATGTGGCGGTATGATGTTGGGTGCCATCTACATGGCTACCGACTATGTCTCTTCGCCAATGAACAGTCGTGGTCAGTTGCTCTATGGTTGCTGCATCGGTTTCCTGACTATCGTCATCCGTCGTTATGGCGCTTATCCTGAGGGTATGTCATTTGCCATTCTCATCATGAATGCATTCACTCCTCTCATTAATAAATATATCAAACCACAGCGTTTCGGCGTTGTAAAAAAGTAATCACCTATGGCTAAGTTAGAAAATTCTACAAAAAATATGGTCCTGTCTTTGACAGCGATTACGCTTGTTGTGGGTGCATTGCTCGGCTTGGTCAATGCCGTTACCAAAGAGCCTATTGAACAGGCGAAAGCCAACAAGCAGTCAGCGGCCATCTCGGCTGTTGTTCCTGGAGAGGGTAACGAAATCAGCAAGGGAGAGATTGTTACTTCTTCCAACGGTGAAGAGGCAGTCGTCTTCTCGGTCACCAACAATGGTCAGTTGATTGGTAAGGCCATCCGCGCCGTGAGCAAGAATGGCTTTGGTGGTAAGATTACCGTCATGTTCGGTTTCGATGCTGAGGGTAACATCCTGGGTTACAGCGTCCTGGATTGCAGCAACGAGACCCCAGGCCTTGGCGCCAAGATGCCTGACTGGTTCCAGAAGGGCCAGAAGGGTGACGTCATCGGCAAGAACCCCGGTAAGAACAATATGCACGTCAGCAAGGATGGTGGCGAAGTGGATGCCATCACCGCAGCGACCATTTCATCGCGTGCCTTCCTCGACGCTTTGGCACAGGCCTATGGCGTATTCAGTGGAAGTGAGGTAGTAACAACCTCTGCCTCGCAGCAGGCTGTTGCAGAGGAGGTTGCAGCTCCTTGTGAAGAGGCTTGCGACGGCTGTCCTAAGGCCGAAAAGGAGGAGAGTTGTCACAACGAAAACTAATCATAAATGTAAGGAGATTTTATTATGTCAAAACTTGGTATTATTATCAACGGTCTGATTAAGGAGAACCCTACATTTGTGTTGCTCCTTGGTATGTGCCCAACGTTGGGTACCACCTCTTCTGCCATCAACGGCATGAGCATGGGTTTGGCCACCATGGCGGTGCTCATCTGCTCTAACTTTGTTATTTCTTGTCTCAAGAACCTCATCCCTGACAAGGTGCATATTCCTTGCTACATTGTAGTCATTGCAGGTTTCGTGACTGTCGTGCAGTTGTTGCTCAAGGCATACGCTCCTGCCGTTGACGAGAAGTTGGGTCTGTTCATTCCGCTCATCGTTGTGAACTGTATCGTGCTGGGTCGAGCAGAGTCTTTTGCTGCTAAGAACAGTCCAGTCGATTCGGCTTGTGATGGTATCGGTATCGGTCTTGGCTTCACCTGTGCATTGACTTTGATTGGTCTTTGCCGTGAGTTGCTGGGTGCAGGCACTGTTTTCGGTGCTTCTATCTACCCCGAGCAGTTTGGTGCTTTGACCTTCGTCCTCGCCCCAGGTGCATTCATCACCCTCGGTTTCTTGGTTGCCATCTTCAACAAGTTAACTGCCAAAAAGTAAGAATGAGGTTATGAGGTTGTAAGGTCGCTTCGCTTGTAAGGTCGCTTCGCTTGTAAGGTCGTTGCACTTGTAAGGTCGTTGCACTTGTAAGGTTATTTTGCGAAACTTCCCTCAAAACCTTAAAACCTTAAAACCTCAAAACCTCAAAACCTAATAACCTAAAATAAGAAAGTTATGAGTTACATTATAATGATTATCACTGCGATATTTGTCAACAATATCGTATTGGCACAGTTCTTGGGTATCTGTCCATTCTTGGGAGTTTCTAAGAAGGTCGGTACCGCTGGTTGGATGGGCTTGGCAGTTCTCTTTGTCATGTTGATTGCTACCTTGGTGACCTATCCTATCTACTACGGACTTTTGGCACCTTATGGATTAGGCTACATGCAGACCATCATCTACATCCTGGTCATTGCTGCTTTGGTTCAGATGGTCGAGATCATTCTCAAGAAGACCATGCCAGCGCTCTATAGCGCCCTCGGCGTGTTCCTTCCATTGATTACCACCAACTGTACGATCCTTGGTGTTGCCATCAACGTCATCAACTTCGAGTACAACTTGGCTGAATCCATTGTCTATGCCATCGCTACAGCCCTTGGTTTTACCTTGGCCATGATCCTGTTTGCCGGTATCCGCGAGCAGTTGGCTATCACCGACAAACCAAAAGCCATGGAGGGTACACCAATCGCCCTCATTACCGCTGGCCTCTTGGCCATGGCATTCATGGGCTTCTCGGGTGTTGATAAGGGTTTGAGTGCAGCTTTAGGACTCTAATCCAACAATATAAAGTATTTGCCGCTAAGTAATGTCCCAAGATTCCTTGGGGTTACTTGGCGGCTTATTTTGTGCCCTTTTAATCACTAATTGAGGTAAGAAACCCTTGTTTTGGAGTTATGTAACGAAATTGTAGGTATTTGTTACAATTCTATTTTTATAAGTAGTGCAAAAATAGTAACTTTGCGAAAATTTTTAAGGATTGTTATGAATTATACTAACCG
Source organism: uncultured Bacteroidales bacterium (assembly GCA_902776605.1). Classification (GTDB taxonomy): domain Bacteria; phylum Bacteroidota; class Bacteroidia; order Bacteroidales; family UBA3663; genus Liminaster. The sequence goes on from CACYQQ010000009.1 coordinate 6,903, forward strand.
TATCTGTATGCTTATCCTTGCAGGAACACTGGCTCATGAAGCAGAGGCCAAGAAAGTGGTTCTGGAGGATTTTGAAAACTATCAATTGGGACAAGAACTTTCCATGGTGAACCGTTGGGGGCAGAATCATAGCTCCCGTTGCGTGGTGGAGAAGGACCCCTCCAATGCCAACAACAAAGTGCTCCACATCTATCTCAACGACTGGAATACCTATTTCCCAATCACCTTGCCCGACGAGTTTGCCGGGGAGGCGTGGAAAGCTTCACAGGACTATATTACTTTCGACTTGCGACGTTCGGCCAGTGACGAGAACGACTGGAAGAAGTTCATCATCTGCCAAGGGGAGAATACCTTGTGGGAGGATGACAGCTATCCCCATCAAGGCGACAAGAACGTTTGGCAGTCACGCACTTACGCATTGAACAAAGAGGTGCCGACCAAGGGCACCCAATGGGCGTTGGGACTGCACTCCGATAAGTCCGATTACTACTTGGACAATATCGTGTTCCGTGGAGAGTACGACAACTATCTCTATATTGCCAACGACACCACCATCGACTTCAGCGGACAGAATTCTGCCGATGCCTATAAGACATTCAATACGCCACTCAATATCCCTGAGGGTAAGAGTGTTACCCTTCTCACGGCTCGATATGCCTATTTCAATTCGCCCGTGATGGGCGAGGGTACCCTCAATATCTATGGCGGCGGCGAACGTGCTTTCTTGGGAACGTCTGACAAGTCTTATCCCGATTGGAAGGCCTACAGCGGCGACGTACATGTCTATCCTTACAAGAAACTTTCGTCGGGCAACGGCTTCTACGGCTTGGTGTTGATGCACAAGGGCAAGACGATGACGCCCGAGAATGCACAGGCCGATGCCGACGATGGTAAGATGAATAACTGCTTGACTCACTCCACGTTAGTGTTGCACGAGGGAGCCACCTTGGCCATCGAGGGTAGTGACAAGAACCGTGGTGCCCGCATCGGCCGACTCCAGATGGAGCAGGGTAGTACACTGATGGGTTACTACAAGAACAAGGCTTCGGCCAACAGCTATTACCTGATAGGTGGAACCAACGACGATGCTGTCTTGGCTGGACGCATTGCACCGGCTTCGGACAACAAGCAGATGCTGCTCGGCCTCATCAAGGAAGGAGCTGGTACCTACCGCATTACGGGCAATACCAACCTCATCACCGGTGGCGTTCGCGTCGTGCGTGGCAGGGTGTTGTTCAATAACGATGCCGGTGCAGCCAAAGCCAGCAAACTGTCAGGTAGTTTGGGTACACCCGCATCGGCTTCGACCGCTTCGCTCGTTGTGCTCCAACAGGCCATCGCTGGTGGCACGGGTCATATCTCGGCCAGCGCCAATATCTATGGCATCCTCCAGCCGGGCGACGATGGCATCGGTCATCTTGCGGTGGCTGACTATGTTTCGGGTCAGAACCTGACGCTCATTGTCCGACCTTCCACACGCATCGAGTGCCAGATTGCCTCGGCCGACAATTACGACCAAGTCGAAGTGCAAGGAGCAGTCTCCTATTATAATATCATGCAGGACTACGAAGAGTCCGATATGATGCCGCGCCTCCGCATCCAGTTGACCAACGATGCCCAACTCCGTGTGGGTGATACCTTTACACTCTTCTCGGCCAAGAGCAAGACCTCGTATAAGGAGGTGCCTTGGCAGTTCGATGTCCGTTTCCCGAAGGCCTATACCTGGGAGGTGGAACAACAGGAGACCGCCGACGGCTTCCAAGTCGTAGCACGTGTCACGTCGTTGGAGTACAGCGGTCAAGGCGAAAAGGAGGATAGCGATATCTTGCCAGGCGACACAACAACCGACGATGGCACTTTCGACCTTGCTGCCGAGCAGAAGGAGAATACCACATTACGTTCCTTCGCCGACCATTTGGGCAAGTTTGTAGGTACCTGTGTGCCTACCTGGAGAATCAACGTCGATAATGATAATGACGTCCGTACCAGCCTCATTGCCAATCAGTTCAATGCCGTGGTGTGCGAGAACGAAATGAAGTTCGATGCCACCGAACCCAGTCGTGGAGAGTTCTCCTACGGCTCGGGCGACCAACTCATCCACTTGGCGCAGCGCCACCATCTGTATGTGCGTGGTCACGCTTTGGCTTGGCATTCACAAGTGCCGACTTGGTTGACCTCCGACGGCACGAAGAACAGCAACAACCTGTCGCGCCAGGAACTCCTTGCCATCCTCAAGAACCACATTTTCAACGTCGTAGGTCACTGGAAGGGCAAGATCCAGGAGTGGGACGTCGCCAACGAAGTGCTCGATGACAACCAGACCAGCATCAACTCCAATCCGAAGGCCTACGACCTCCGTCCCTCCGTTTGGGCAACCGGCATTGGCGAGGATTTCCTCGATTCGGCATTCGTTTGGGCGCATCAAGCCGACCCCGATGCCAAGTTGATTCTCAACGACTATGGCGTTGAAGGCAAGGGTTGGGGCAAGACCGAGGCACTCTACAACTTGGCCTCTCGTCTGCGCAAAAGCGGCATCCCGATTGACGGCGTGGGTCTCCAATGTCACATGGATGCCGGTTTGAACTACATCAGTAGCATCGAACAGAACATTGCCCGTTACCAGAAGGCCAACTTCCTGTGCCGCATCACCGAGTTGGATTTGGGTATCGACAACAACACCGCCGCTGCCCTCCAGCAACAGGGAGAGGACTTCTACCGACTGGCACGCATCGCCATGAAATATGACAACTGCGGCATGCTCATGATTTGGGGCTTGACCGACGACCTCACTTGGCGCTCAGGCCGCCGTCCTTTACTCTACGATGCCAACAATCAACCCAAACCAGCCTATTACGGAGTGCATGCTGCTCTCCGTCAGGCCGATGGTCAGGAACTGACCGCCATCGAGGAAATCTCGGCCGAGGTTGGCATGGGCATTTCTGGACTTTTTGACCTCCAAGGTCGTTCCGTGACTCAAAAACAGCCCGGAAAACTCTATTTGGAGGACGGAAAGAAGATTTTCTACCTCCCTTGAGGAAAAAATCTGTTCAAAAAGAGCACTTTTGAGCCGGTGGAAGTTCTTACCGCCGTGCCAATAGAATATCCCAGAACAGGGTCGTCTGTCCCAATTATTTGGAGCAGACGACTTTTTGCTGTACCTTTGCACTCGTAATTCAGAATCGCGTACGGCATGAAACGAACCTTTTTTGCAATATTCTTGCTGGTCATCGGCACTATGATGCTTTTGCGCGTCACGGGCGTTGCGACCTTCGACTGGTTGTTCAGTCAAGATTGGCATCGCTTTATAGTACCCGTGTGCATCATGCTGGTGGGATTCTGGTTATTGGTCAATCGCAATCATGCCCGATATATCAGTGGCGATTGCTGCGGAAAAGAGAAAGATAGCTATAAAGAGGCAGAGGTGTCTGAGGTAATGGACGAACATGCTTTTATCAATGCCAACGTGCTGATGGCAAGCGACTTTTATGATTTGGAGGGAGAGAGATTAGCAGGTGGGAATGTATCGGTTTGCATCGGAAAAGTGAAATTAGACTTGCGTAAAGCCACGATCCAACCTAACTGCATCCTAAAACTGACGGCTTGCATGGGCAAGATTCAGTTGCTCGTTCCTCAGCAGGTTCGATTGGAAGTTTATTCGTCCAACCTCATGGCACACGCCGACAACCGTACGGTGCAATGCACCAACCAAGAAGCACCTCTTCTCCGTCTCCGCGTCAGCAATTGCATGGGACATCTGCAAATCCAAAATTGACAAATCTATACCACGTGTTGACTTGACGGCCAACGAATACATAATCTTTTTCGCGTGCCTCGGAGATGTCCGGGGCACGTCGTTTTTCATGCCGAATGTTTGGAGGGAAAGCGAAAACTCCTTATCTTTGCGGACGAAATTTATAAGGAGTTAATCGTAACTTAGAAGGAGTTAATGGGAGTTAACCGGAGTTATCGCTTCGCTTAGGGAGTTAACAGACGTTACTACAGAGGGGCGGAACTTGGAGTAACAGAAGTTATCGCTTTGCTTAGGGAGTTAACGGACGTTACTGCTGAGGGGCGGAACTTGGAGTTATTTTTCAACTTTCAACTTTCAATTTTCAATTTCCCTCTTCCCCTTTTTTAATTTTCAATTATCAATTATCAATTTCCAATTTCCAATCATGTTTTCCAGAGAATTTCTTGAAATACTGCATGTGGCCGAACGGCTCAAGGATACACCTCGTCATTGCACCACTTCGCAGGGGCGTGTAGAGAGTGTGGCAGAACACAGTTGGCGTATCTCCTTGATGGCTATGCTTTTGAAGGACGTATTTCCCGAGGCCGACAACAACAAGGTAATCTGCATGTGCCTCATTCATGACCTCGGCGAGTGCTTCACAGGCGATATTCCTACCTTCCGCAAGACCGACCACGACCGTGATGTCGAAGACTCTTTGCTCCACCAATGGGTCAAAACGCTCCCCTCGGAGGTGTCCGAAAGGATGCTCCAACTCTATGCCGAGATGGATGCCCAACAGACCTTGGAGGCGCGTCTCTACAAGGCATTGGACAAACTGGAGGCCTTGATTCAGCACAACGAGTCGCCTATTTCCACTTGGTCTCCCAACGAGTACGACCTCAACAAGACCTATGCTTTCGATGCTGTCGCTTTCTCCGCGTGGCTCCAGGATTTGCGTCAGGAGATACTCCAGGACACGCTCGACAAGATAGAGCGCGAAGGCGCAAACAAGTAACCCGTTATGCGCAACAAGCTATTGTATTCCCTCCTCGGCCTCGTCGTGCTGATTCCCTTGGGGCTGCTGTCACGACGAGTCCATGCCCTTCCCAACGAGACCGGCGATGCCCTTTGGGCGATGATGGTGTTCTGCTTTTGGCGTATTCTGTTGGTCAATAGGCCGTTGAAGGTAGTCGCCGCCATCGCTTTGCTGCATTCCTTCGTCGTGGAGTTTTCGCAACTGCTTACCTTCCCCTGGCTCGTCTCGTTCCGTCGTACCTTCATCGGCCACATGATGCTGGGGCAAGGATTTCTCTGGATAGACCTCATTGCCTATACCATCGGTGTTCTTATCATCTATAGTCTTTATCGCCTTATTGAAAGGAAATAAACATCATCAAGCCCGCCTGTCGTTGTCGATTGGCGGGCTTGATGTGTGTAGCAGGTGACATGATTAATTCACCGATATATGTCCATCCTCATCGCATTCCACTTCCAGTTCAACGACACCGTTTTTGGAACGCGGATTGTCCGACATCGGGCGTTTGGGGTCATCGCCACGATAAGAGGTGCGGCTCTTGTAACGTTTCGTCTGTGACAAGAAACTCTCCACGTCATTGTCGCGGAGTACGAACCGGCTGTCGATTGCCTCACCCGTCTTTTTGATTTTGCCCACGACATGAATGACGTAGAGCGAGTCGTTGGCATGTTTCAATGCCTCGGCTGCCTCGCGTTCCTTTCGGATTTGTTCGAGGTCGATTTCGCCGTAAGCGCTGCGCAGCGGGTCAAGCAGGTAGTTGTTGAAGTCGGAGGTTCTGCTGAAATGGCCGAATTCGTTGTAGTCGCGCAATACGCGGCCCTCGCGGTCCAATGCTTCGTAGTGAGGAATGCCGCTGAACTGGAACAGGTTCATGTATTTATCGAACTCAATCTGAGGCACGCGATAGACATCTTCGTCGGCCAGATATTGGGCTACGAACTTGTCGTAGGCCTCTTTCGGCGACTGGCGGTCGCCCGTGATGAAGATGAACTTGATGTCTGGATTGTTGTGCAACTCTTTTCGCATCTGGAGGGAATTCCGTATGGCCTGAACGCAAGGACCACAGCTGGTTGCCCAGAAGTCGATGAAGAGATACTTGCCTTTGTATTGGTCCGCAATGCGGTAGAACATCTCGGAGGCCTCATTCTCGGGCAGGTCGTAGGCCAGGTGGGTCTGCTCAATGTAGTTGCGGAAGATTCGCTTTGCCTTTTCCCGCAGGAATGGAATGACCAGTAAACCAAGGCGTTGGCTGAATTTCTTTTCCCAGGCAGCGACGGCTTTCTGTTCGGCAATGCTGTCTTTGTTGACGAGACGTACTCTCTGACCATAGTCTCTATAGAGGATGTTGAGCAAGTCCACTTGGTTCAGCAATGATGGAGAGGCCGCACCAAAGAGGCGGGCATCTTCTTCATGACGGGCACTGTCGGATGAAAATTTATCTCTATAGCGATAAGCAAGATGGGTTATGTTGTCGGCAAACGAATAGCGGTTCTGCAAGTGCGTGAAGTCGGACGAACTAAGTTGCAGTACGTCGTTATTAACCCACTGGGTGATAGGGCGGTAAGTGTCAGTCTTGACGAGCAATGAGTCATCTTTGTGCTTCCTCTCATTGCCGAAGATATCGAAGTACATGAAGTAGGTCATGTAGTACTCTGCAAGGCGGATGTGACTCTCCTGCATGGCAAACTTATAGTCGTAGTCGTTGAAGCCAAGTCTTGGCGCTATATAGTTGACGATACTGTCGCTCAGGGCAGCACGAGTCTGCATGCGTTGTAGGAACTCGGCCACACTGGTCTCTTTCACTTCGTCCTCCATCTTGGCGTAAGGCAGGACACCTCTGGTCAGGCTATATGGATTGATGTCCCAAAGTTTGTTCAGTTCATATCCGTGGCCCGAGAGGTCTTTCACTTGGGTCGTTCCGTTCTGCAACAGAGTGACGTCGAGCGTCTGTCCTGGTTTGATATAGAACCAGAAATCTTTGCCAATGTCCTGGCACGCGGCGCAGTGTCTGATGGGGTAGTCCAGGTCAATTTTCTGCGAGAAGGTGCCGTCGGCCTCGATGTCGATGCTCAATGGCTGTGACTGATTGATGAGTACGTTGTTATTATAGACTGTGAAGGCGCGTCGTTCTCCCTTCGGGTCGTACCCCTCGACGCGGCCTTGCAGGGTGGCGGTGGCGGAGTGGAAGAAGTTGCGTCGCAGGTCGTCAAACTGGCTCTCGTCCAGCGCGCGGGGCTTTACTTGAAGTGGCTTTTTGCCGTCGTAGATGCCCAGGATGAGGAAATCATTTATGCCTGGACCCTCGATGAGGTCGATGCTCTTTGTCTTGCGTGGGACGGGGTCAAAGACCAATGTCACCACAGTGTCCTTTGCATGGCATTGGATGAATTTCCCCAGGTGGATGCCCTTGCCCCAACGGATGGGGTAGTGCTTGCCGTCGTCGGCCAGGAGGTAGGTCCTTTGGGAAAAGGTGAAAGCGCTGTTGTGCTGCAAGACGTGAATAGAGACCTCGGTGGCTGTGTCGCTCAACAGGACAGACTGCACCTTCAGGTAGTCTTGGTTGGCTATCAGTACGGAGGGATGTTCCCACAGGGTGGATTTGATTCGTGCGCCATAGGCGTTGGCTGCCGACAGCAGGAGCAGCGGCAGGGCAAGTCGAGTCAGGTACTTGTTTGTCATAAGTGTTTTTTATTAAGTGTGTATGAATGTTTTGTCTGTGTTCTGCTCCAAGTCGGTTTTTCGTTTCCCTGTTTCGTCTGCATAGGTTTGTAGGGTGCATCTTCAACGAGTGTCGTTTCTTTGTCCGATATGGTTTTGGATTAGACGCTGCAAATATAATCATTATTTTGTTATTCCGAACACTTTCTGCCCAGAAAAAACGCGAAAACAGAAAAATGTCAATTTATAATGGGGGACAAAAGTCCAATGCACCACTTCCTTCAGTCCTCTGTCCTCATCCTGATAGTATCCTGCGGTAATGGTCGGGTAACTATCGGGTAACGATTGGGTATCGATTGGCGTTCGATTGAATCGACTGAAATTAATCACCGAATTTAGACTAAATATAGACCAAAATTTGACCCAATCAAAACCGCGAGGTGGGGGCAAGGTATTCAGCGGATTCTATCAAAAGTTCAATAAGAATGAGGGCAGAAGTAAAAAAAGGCGATAAATTTGCGAAAATTCTCAAAAAGGTGTGAAATTGGAGCTCTAAAAATCTCAAAAAGGTGCGAGAAGGTCAAAAAAACGACACAAAATGGCTATTTGTTCAGATTCTTCGCGTTGCTCTGAATGACATACGACTGAAAAGAAAATAATCCTTACTGTCCAGTTGAAATAATAAAAAAGCAAGCCTGAAGGGCTGGCAAGAATACAGGCAGGTGGTAAGCGAAGCGCGACCCCTGCTATAAGGTATATCACAGAGAAAGCCCAGAAGGGGCGGCAGAATCCTCCAGCAATGCTCCACCTTTCCCTCTTTCTGCCACCCCTTCGGGGTTTTGGATGCTCTCGTTCCTCAACGCCGGGGTTGTACCCCTGCCTGTGGTCTACCACCCCTTCGGGGTTTTGGATGCTCTCGTTCCTCGTTCCTCAACGCCGGGGTTGTACCCCTGCCTGTGGTCTACCACCCCTTCGGGGTTTTGGATGCTCTCGTTCCTCAACACAGGGGTTGTACCCCTGCCTGTGTTCTGCCACCCCTTTGGGGTTTTGGATGCTCTCGTTCCTCAACGCAGGGGTTGTACCCCTGCCTGTGGTCTACCACCCCTTTGGGGTTAAGCTATCACGTGAAAAAAAGCTCCAGATTGTCGAACTGATGGACAGATAATCTGGAGTTTTCTTTTGTTCCCTGCATTTTTTTGGGGCACAAAAGTCAAAAAATCGGGTATAAATTTGGCAAATTGAAAAAGAAGCCGTACCTTTGCAGCAGAATGAAAAACAAGTGTATGTCGAAATAGCCTAAATCGCTAAGCAGCAAGTGTAACAATTTGGGTTCTCCGGAACCTGGATCACCTTTCGAAAGAGAGGTGCGTGATGTTCTTTTATCTATTGTTACACAAAACTGCATTAGTATGAGAAAGCGATTGAAGCATTTTCATGTGTGTTCCTGTTCGCCCGAAAGGGGAGTGACGTATTTGGATGCCCGTCTGTTGAAGGACATCGTAAATCGCGGAATTCATCCTATCCGCTGCGCTTCCACGTGTGGTCACAAGGCATTGCGAGGCCTGCTGTTGGGCGACCTTTGTGCCGAAACGAATCACCTAGGGTGGGCACTCAGAATCTGGAAGTTTACGCTCAAACAGATTCATGAAAAGGACTATGACGACTGGATTGACGTCCACTGGTTCAACACCAAGTATGTCAGCTTTCAGGATGTGATTCCCGATGGTTGGTGCGAAATTATCGGACGGCGCATGGATGAGGCTGAACGGAAGTTGGGCATCTCGAATGCCCGAGGCAGAGACAGCTGGGAGTACCGCGCAGGTGACGGTTGGTATAATTCATTTTTTGCAGAGAAATTCGACTTCAATTGGGATGAATGGCGCGAGGAGTATCTCGCAATGCGCAATGAATTGCTGGCCAGACAGAACACAGAGCGGATATTCCGCGACGGACAGGCCAACACCGTCCACCCTTCCGACTATTTCGACTATTGGAACGACTACGATCCCTCCAAAGAGGATCTGTACTTCAAAATCGACGACTGGGATTGATTTCCCAGTCGTCGGTTTTATTATGAATGATCCTTCCTGACCACATTTGTAGAACCACAAAAATAGCATTTTTTAAGCATATCAATGATGATTTCTGCAAATATGTGGATTTCAATGGATTACAAGGATTTCATCCCTCAAAATGTCTATTAGGCCGCTTTTCGTAAAAAAGTTAGAACAAAACGCGAATACCGCAAAACTAATGTCGTATCTTTGCACCACAATCTTTGAAATGCTGATAGAAGGAAGTCTTCGTGACGAAGAGGATTGATTGCGTGCACCTTAAATCAGGAAAGGGGATATGAAACAAACAGAGGCTCACGACGCGAATCGCGAACCTCCGTTATATGGCGATGAGTTTTTTGTTAGTAGAAGTGAGGGTAGGATTGCTTCTTTTCTTTTCGGACGTATCGCCCGATTCGGCGCAGTTTGTAGTATCCGTCTTGTCGTTCCGTGCTGTAGATGTACTTGCCGCAGACCAGATGTTTTATCTTATCGTTCATCGGAACTACGTTGTTGTTCTTGTTGAATACGCCTGCCTTGACTTTGATGAAAAGCGTGTCGCCCTGGATGTCGGTCTGCTTGACGCTTACCTTCAGGGCCGAATTGAAGAAGTCGGAAATGACAAGCTTTCCGTTATCGTTGTGCAGGACAAGGGGTTGTCTTTCGCGCCTTTCAGTCACGACGGGTAAGAAGCATAGTTTCTCGTCCACATTGACGTCGATGGATAGTAAGGTGTAGACGTCATTGATGCCAATCTCGGGTTCAATGAGGACGGGAGTGGTCTTATATATCATGCCAATAGGTAGGTCTGTCCAGTCGGGCAGAATGGTCTGTCCCTTTTCGTCGCAGGGAAAGAGGGAGCGGAAAGAGGCCAGATAGATGTCGCCGCGCTTCAGGCAGGAGACTTCCGGGTCGAGGTCGGTGGCAATCTTGAACACTTCGTCGCCCATGGTGGCATAGATGATGTAGAAGTCGTTGCACCATCCGATCTCCTGGATTTGGATGAACCCCGTCCTTTTCCTGAAATTCAGGTACTTGTCGGCGGAATAAATGTCAGGGTCCACGATAGATGATTCTTCGGCAGAAGTGAGGTCTGTCTCGTCATTCTGATTGTCGGCAAAAAGTGCGCTCGTGCTCAACCATAGGAAGCAAAGCCATAATAAATGTCTCATATTGGATAAAGAGTGTAAGTAATGAAGTGTGGCAAGAAGGATGTCCGCTTCTCGCTGAGTGAATAACGAATGAGGTTGAGAATTATTGTTGAAGAGGGGTGGAAAAGGTTTTGTAAGGACCCATCTTGTTGCCCTGAATGACATACGACTGAAAAAAAAAATCCTTACTGTCCGGTTGAAATGATAAAAAAACAAGCCTGAAGGGCTGGCAAGAATACAGGCAGGTGGTAAGCGAAGCGCGACCCCTGCTATAAGGTATATATCACAGAGAAAGCCCCAGAGAATGGGCGGCAGAATCCTCCAGCAATGCTCCACCTTTCCCTCTTTCTGCCACCCCTTCGGGGTTTTGGATGCTCTCGTTCCTCAACGCAGGGGTTTTACCCCTGCCTGTGGTCTGCCAGCCCTTCGGGCTTTATTGGGACAACCGGATGGTAAGAAAAAATCCTGCGCAAAACAATTCTGCGCAGGATTTTGTGGTAGTTGGGTTAATAACTAATAACTATTAACTATTAACTGCGACGAGCAGAGCTCGTCGCTTGTGGAGCTGGAGGGGTTCGAACCCTCGTCCAAACGGGGAACATCTGTGCTTTCTACATGCTTATTCTGGCCTTCATTGTCGGGAGGGACCAAGACCCAGACCACCAAGTCACTCCGTATCCTCTAAGGTTTCATTTGTGGCACGAGGCTGCCGACAAACTATTCCCGATTTATCTGCACCACCGGTTCCTTGGTCTCGGGATTACGACCTTGGGGTGATGTCTTGTCTCCACTACCTTGAGCGGAGATTAAGCCAGTAATCTACTGTACTTCGATTAGGCAGCAAGAGCGTAGTTATTCTCGCCAATTATATTTTGCCACCGTGGATTATAGAGATAGATGACATCTCTCTGCATGCTTACACAAAGGCTCATCTCGCTGTCAAAGCCAGTCAGCCCCATGTATTTCCTTTTTAGGGGAGTGCAAAGATAATGTTTAATTTTCAAAATGCAAAACAAACTTTCTAAAAACGTTGATTTCCTTTGAAAAAAATGCTGTTTCGTTTAAAAAGGAGATAAATTTTGCAGAAAATTAAGGTTTTAAGAAAAAATTTCGTTATCTTTGCACCGCAAATAATGTCTATAAACGAAATATGAACAATAATAAAAGAGTAGTTATTACAGGTATGGGCATCTGGTCCTGCCTTGGTACCGATCTCGAAACCGTTAAGGATTCTCTCTATAATGGCAAGTCTGGTATTGTGTTTGATCAAGCGCGTAAGGATTTAGGTTTCCGCTCTGCGTTGACCTCGTACGTCGAAAAGCCGGATTTGAAGAAACTCATACCTCGTAACCAACGTCAGTTCATGCCTGAGGAGGCGCAATATGCCTATATGTCCACATTGCAGGCTCTCCAGCAGGCAGGCATCGACCAGGACTTCCTGGATGCCCATGAGGTTGGATTGTTGTTTGGCAATGACTCGGTGGCTCAGGCTACCTATCAAGCTGTCTCCAAGATATATGAATATAAGGATACTGCTGCCTGTGGTTCAGGAAGTATCTTCCAGTCGATGAACTCGACCGTGACCATGAACCTCGCTACGCTGTTCCGCCTGCGTGGCATCAACTTGACCACTTCGGGCGCTTGTGCCTCGGGTAGTCACGCCCTCGGATTGGCCTGGTTGCTCATCAAGAATGGATTGCAGGATTGCATCGTAGCCGGTGGTGCACAGGAGGTTAACTTGGAGTGCGTCGGTTCGTTCGATGGCATTCAGGCGTTCTCGACCCGCGAGGATGAACCAACCAAGGCCAGCCGTCCATTCGACCGTGACCGCGATGGTCTCGTCCCAGGCGGTGGTGCTGCCACCCTCATCATCGAGAGTCTGGATCATGCTTTGGCCCGTGGCGCCAAGCCTATTGCCGAAATCATCGGTTGGGGCTTCTCGGGCAACGGCGACCATATCTCTACGCCTAACGTAGCAGGTCCACAACGTTCTTTGGAATTGGCTATTGAGCACGCTGGTGTAGATATTCACGAGATTGGCTACGTCAATGCACATGCCACTTCGACCCACGCCGGAGATGGTCGTGAGGCCATGGCGATTGCCAACGTCTTTGGCGACTACAAGGTGCCCGTCACTTCGACCAAGGGTCAGACTGGTCACGAGATGTGGATGGCAGGTGCCAGCGAGGCTATCTACAGCATCCTGATGATGAAGAACAACTTCATCGCCGGTTCGTTGAACTTCGAGAACCCCGACGAGGAGACCGCTTGCATCAACGTCATCGCCAAGACCCAGGAGGCACACTTCGACATGTTCCTGAGCAACTCCTTCGGCTTCGGCGGTACCAACTCGACGCTGATTGTCAAGGACTACAAGGAATGAAAAGTATAGAATAAAAATTGAATCACAAATAGATTTTCGTAACAATGACAAAAGAAGAAATCATTGAGAAGGTTAATCCACTTCTCGCCGAGGAGTTTGAGGTAGAAGAGAGTGAGATCACTCCAGATGCTGTAATCAAGGATGCCTTGGAGCTGGACAGCTTGAGTCTTGTTGACTTGGTTGCTGTAATCGAGCACACTTTCAAGGTTAAGATTCCTGCTGCCGATCTGCCTACCGTAAAGACCTTTGAGGATCTTTACAACTACATCGAGAGCCACCAGGCTTAAATGTTATCCGCTATATCAATGGACGATGCACGGGAAGGAATATTGTGCATTGTCCATTGTCGTTGTTTAAACGAGGCCGTTACAGGCCCTCTCTATCGTTTCCGTCATGCTCTATCAAAACGAAGAACTCTTTAAGTTGATGCCCCAGCGCGATCCCATCGTCATGGTCGATAAGATATATGATGCTGAGGGCGATACCGCACATACAGGACTGACTGTCAAGGCCCAGAACTACTTTATCGAGGAGGATGGCCGTATGGCAGAACCTGGTCTGATTGAACATATTGCTCAGTCCGCCAGCGCCTTCAAAGGTCACCAGGCACTCGTTGCCGGCGAACCCTTGCCGATAGGTTACATCGGCGAGGTCAAGAAGTTCCACTGCTATGTGCGCCCCGCCGTGGGAGACGAGTTGACCACCACCATCGTGCTGGGTGCCGAGGTGAATGGCGTGACCCTGATGACGGGCGAAGTCCACTGTGGCGAGACGTTGGTGGCCGACACCCAGATGAAGATTTTTGTAGAATAAGAAGCTTTTGTCTATGTTGTTGAAAGATAAGTTCTTTGCGGTCTTGCACGAAGAGAAGATCAGTGCCAACGAGGCCGTCTATCTGTGTGAACTCAAGCCCGATTGTGATGTCTATCAGGGACACTTCCCTGGCAAGCCAGTTTCTCCGGGTGTCTGCAATATTGAAATGATCCGTGAGTGTGCCGAACTTCTGACCGGCGAGAACCTGCTCATCGACACCATCAAGCAATGTCGCCTGACGGCGGTAGCCTCGCCTTCGGTCTGCCCCAAGGTGGATGTCAAGGTGACCGTGGCGCGCGTGGAGGGAACCGACAACTTCAATGTCATTGCCACCATCGCCGATGCCCAGACCTCGTACATGGAGCTGAAAGGGACGTTGGCAATTGGGAAAAGGGTTTGACGGAAGTTAAAGAAGATAAAGAAGTACAAGAAGATAAAGACGTTTGAATCAATGACGAATTACTGATTACGGATTGCGTTTTCCGTGTAAAAGAGTGTCGGAAGTAAAAAAACAATCGTCTTTAACTTCCTTATCTCCCTTAACTTCTTTATCTCCTCCGAAACCGCATACATAACTTGAATATTTACTATTTTTGCGAATAGCAACTATATGACCAATCTCTGTATTGCCATATATCACTACTTCCGCCGGCACAGGGCTATCTATGGAACACTGATGACGTTGTTGTTTGTGTTCTTTGGCTATTTTGCAGCCCAGATTCATCTGGAGGAAGATATCTCGAAATTGCTGCCATCGTCGAAGAACGAGGACGGCAGCACCAAACTGGCGTTTGCCGACTTGCGCATCAAGGACAAGACCTTCCTGGTCTTTGAGGCCAGTCCCGAGATGAGTGCCGACGACCGTCGTGACTCGCTCATTGCCGTGAGCGACCGGTTTGTGGCCGAGTTGGAAACGACTCTGGACAGCTTGCGTCAACGCGGCGACACTTTGTTGGAGGATGTCTTTGCACAATTCAACATGCAGGACTTGGCCTTCGACGCCATCGACTATGTGGAGTCGCAGTTGCCTTGCTATATTGACACTTCGTTCTACGCTTCGTTCGATACCCTCTTCACTCCGCAGCACATGGAGTGGCAGATGGCACAGAACCGTCAGCAGGGAATGAGTCCGATTGGACAGATGTTTCCGGAGTTGATTGCCATGGACCCGTTGGGCATCCGCAACGTCATAGGCAGTCAGTTGAAGGAGATGGCTGGCGGCATGGGCGGCCAATAGCTCAACAACATGCAACAGAAGTATTGGGGTTCGTCGGGTGACGTGCCACAAACCTCGCCCAAGGGTACTCAGGTCAAGGTTTGTTATCATGGCAGTCCGGCGCGAGGCGCTTACAACAGTTGGCAGACCAAGGCCGACCTCCGCAACACGATTGTGGGGTCGTTGATTGTGGTTTTGATATTCATTTTCATCTGTTTTCGCAACTGGAACACCATTCCGCTGTTGTTGTTGCCTGTTGCCTTCGGTACGTTGTTTGGCCTGGCCATGATGTACTTCATCAAGGGTCAGTTCTCGCTCCTGGCGTTGGGCATCGGTGCTATCGTGCTGGGAGTGGCATTGAGTTATGTGTTGCACGTCATCACGCACTATAAATATGTGAGCGATCCGGTCCAGGTGTTGCGCGACCAGGTGACACCCGTCTTCCTGGGGTGTCTGACCACC
Organism: uncultured Bacteroidales bacterium; assembly: GCA_902776605.1. Lineage (GTDB taxonomy): Bacteria > Bacteroidota > Bacteroidia > Bacteroidales > UBA3663 > Liminaster. Next base: position 22,409 of record CACYQQ010000009.1, read on the forward strand.
ATCGGTTCCTTTATGGGCTTGATTTTCATCAACACAGAGTTGTTGCAGGACTTCGGACTCTTTGCCTCGTTTGCCATTGTCGGCACGACGGCATTCAGCCTTATCTTCCTGCCCCAGTTCTTCAATCCCGTCAAGAACAAGCGCAATCGTCGCGCCTTTGCCATCATCGACCGCGTCAACGCCTATCCGTTTGACCGCAAGAAGCCGTTGCTGATTGTCATCGGTCTCATCGTGGCAGTCTGTGTGGCATTCTACTTCAAGGATGGTGTTGATTTTGATGCAGATATGCGCAATATCGGCTACTTCTCGGAGAACATCACCTACTCGGAGGAGTTGGTTCGCGCCAAGACCCACACGGGCGACAAGCAACAATATTTTGCCTCGTCGGGAGCGACGATGGAGGAGGCGTTAGACAACTTCGCTTTGTTGTCGGCCAAGTTGGACACCTTGCAACAGCAGGGATTGGTCAAGAGCTATACACCTACCAGTACCCTCTTCGTACCGCAAAGTGTTCAGCAGCAGCGTATTGACGCCTGGCACAACTTCTGGACCGAAGAGCGCCTCAACCAGGCGCGAGAACTCATCCGACGCAGTGCGCCGAAGCAGGATATCGTACCGTCGTTCTTTGAGCCTTTCTTTGATGCCGCTACGCAGGACTACAGTCCTTCGCCTCTTTATGAGCAGGGCATCGTCCCTTATGGTCTGCAATCGACCATGATGGAGCAGTCGGCCGATGGCAAGTATCTCTGTTTCACCTCGGTACGCTGCACCAACGACTCGGTGCGTAGCGACACTACGGCCTATCAGCAGATCTGCCGTGCCATCAGTACGATGCCCAACATGATGGTGCTCGACACCTATTTCTATACGCAGGACACGTTGCTCGAACTCAATGACGACTTCAATGTCCTCCAGTGGGTGAGCATGGCATTTGTCTTCCTGGTGTTGTTGGTGTCGTTCCATTTCAAGTTGAGTCACACCTTGTTGGGCTTCCTGCCTATCTTGGCAAGTTGGGTCATCGTGTTGGGTGCCATGAACATCTTCGACCGCGAGTTCAACCTCATCAACATCATCATATCGACCTTCATCTTCGGTATTGGCGTCGATTATTCTATCTTCGTGATGAATGGTCTATTGGCCGGACAATCAGACACTTGCGCTGAGACCGACCGCGAGAAGCGCGACATCCAGTTGTTGTCGTACCACAAGACGGCCATCCTCTTCTCGGCAGTGGTACTCATTGTGACGGTGTCGTCGATGCTCTTTGCCCGCCACCCATCTATTACCAGTGTCGGCTTCGCCACATTGGTGGGTATGGTGAGTGCCGTGGTGTTGAGTTATGTGGTTCAACCCTTCCTGTTTAAGTTGTTGACTAGAAAGAAGAAATGATCGGAGTAGTCGGAGTGATCGGAATAATCTGAGTAATCCGAAAACTCTGAGTAATCCGAGTACTCTGAATAATCGGAGTAATCCGAAAACTCCGAAAAATCGGATAAAATTGTACACAATGTCCAAATACGATATAGTAATCATAGGTTCCGGACTGGGCGGTTTGCAGTGTGCCTATATCCTTGGTAAAAAGGGATATAAGGTGCTGTTGTTGGAGCGCCAAGTGCAGCCAGGTGGTTGTATGCAGAGCTACAAACGTCATGGCGAGTGGTTGGATACCGGCATGCACTACGTGGGTGGCCTCGGCGAAGGCAATTGTCTGCATTCCACCTTCAAGTACCTGGGATTGACCGACCTGCCGTGGCAGCACCTAGATCCGACCGGTTTTGACCGCGTCACCATCGGCGACCGGACCTTCAAGTATGCGCAGGGGCATGAGGCCTTTGTCGAAACGCTGGCGCGGGAGTTTCCGCAGGAGCGCAAGGGATTGGAAAGCTATGCCAAGACCATGAAGGAGGTTGGTAATCACCTCTTTGACGCTATCAAGCCACGCGATGAGGTGGACTTCTTTACGACATCTCTCTTTGCGTCAAGCACTTACGACTACCTGCACGAGACATTCAAAGATGATTTGCTCATCAATGTGTTGTGTGGTTCGTCGTTGAAGATGGAGTTGGCCAAAGAGACCTTGCCTCTCTACAATTTCGCCCAAGCCAACAACAGTTTTGTGCAAGGCAGTTACCGACTGAAGGGCGATGGCAACTTGATTGTTAACAAGTTGCTGGATAGTATCCGTTCCTTCGGCGGTGAGTTGATATGCAATGCCGAGGTGGAGGAACTCATTGAGAAAGAGGGTCGGCTGGTGGCCGCCCGTTGCTCCAATGGCGAAACCTATGAGGGCAACATCTTCATCAGCAATGCCCATCCCGCTGTGACTTGCGACTTGGTGAAGGAAAGCACCAAACTCAAGAAGGTGTATCGCAACCGCATTGCCCGATTGGAGAACACATACGGTATGTACACGGTGAGCGTGGTGCTCAAACCGGGCCAGTTGAAGTATTTCAATTGGAACCAGTATATCTACAAGGAACCCAACGTGTGGGACTATTACAAGGCCGATGGACCGGTGAGTGGTATCCTGATTTCTTGTCGCGTACCCGAGTCGGGCGACGATGCACGTATCCTCGACATCCTGACTCCGCTGCCTTGGGAGCGTATCGAACAATGGTCGGACACGAAAGTGGGCCATCGCGGTGATGACTATCGCGCTATGAAGGAGCGGTTGGCCGAAGAGTGTATTGCGTTGGCCGAGACCTTCATCCCTGGTTTGCACCATATGGTTGAGGCACATTATAGCACGACACCATTGACCTACCGTGACTACACTTTGACCCCTAACGGTTCGGCATACGGTGTCCGCAAGGACTATCACAACCCGATGATGACACTCTTGTCGGCCAAGACGCCTATCCCGAATCTCTATCTGACAGGGCAGAGTCTCACGCTGCACGGACTGTTGGGCGTCACGATGACTTCGCTCTTCACGGTGTCCGAAATCATCGGCAAAGAAGAGGCTTGGAAGATTACGCAGACGGTTTAAACTATGTGATGCTTCGCGCGTCTAAAAAGTAATTGATAATTGAGAGTTGATGTTTGTATTGTCCGTTAACTACTGAAGTGAAGCGATAACTCCTGTTAACTCCCATTAACTTTGAAAATAATTATAAACGAATTATATGAAATATGCATTAGTTACCGGCGGTAGCCGTGGCATTGGCCGCGCAGTGAGCATCAAGTTGGCTCAGATGGGTTACCGCATTATTATCAACTATGTAAATAATACAACCGCTGCAGAAGAGACCCTTCAGTTGGTGCGCGAGGCCGGTTCGGATGGCGAGATGCTGAAGTTCAACGTGGGCGATGCAGCTCAGGTGAAAGAGGCTATCGAGACTTGGCAGGCAGCACATGCCGACAATGACGAATACATCGAAGTCGTTGTGAATAATGCCGGTATCCGTCGTGACAACCTCATGGCCCTCATGCCAGGTGAAGACTGGTTGTCGGTCATCAACACCACGCTCAATGGTTTCTTCAATGTCACCGCTCCTCTCATCTCTCAGATGCAGTTCCACAAGTTCGGCCGTATCATCAACATGGCCAGCGTGAGCGGTATCATGGGTATGCAGGGCCAGACCAACTACTCGGCTGCCAAGGGCGGACTCATCTCTGCCACCAAGGCATTGGCCAAGGAGGTTGCCCGTAAGAACATCACGGTCAACGCTGTAGCTCCTGGTTTCATCAAGACCGACATGGTGGAGGGCCTCGACGAGAAGGAACTCAAGAAGACTATCCCTGCCAACCGTTTCGGTCAGCCGGAGGAGGTCGCTGCTTTGGTCGGTTTCCTCGCTTCGCCCGAGGCAGGTTACATCACCGGCAACGTCATCAGCATCAACGGCGGATTGTACACCTAAAAAAGACCCTCTCCCTAACCCTCCCCCGTAATGGGGAGGGGAGTAAGATACATAAGTTCGATGAGGGAGTAATGTTGGTTCTATTGGCGGACGTGTTTCCTGTCTAATAACCTATTGTATAGCAGTTCGTTTCGTCAGTTAACTCCTTGAGCGAAGCGATAACTTCTGTTAACTCCCCATTAACTCCAAAGACATTACAAAATTATGAAGAAAGTTTTATTTATACTCACACTTATATTCTGCCAATGTTCCCTGTTCTTGGCCTCAGCACAGGATGACGAGATGATGCAGAAGGCACAGGAGCGTTTCAAGAACATGCAGACGCTTCAAGCGGATGTCACGGTGACCAAACATAACACGATGGTTACCAAGGATATCGTCTCGAAGGGTAAGTTCTATTTCAAGAAGCCTTCGCGCATGTGCCTTACCGCCGGTACCGATGTCCTCCTGATGGATGGCGAGAAGTTCACGATGGTGATGGACGGCAAGTCGCAGACCATGAGCGGCAAGGGCAATAGCCAGATGGAGGCGCTCAAGACCATGATGCAGAACTTCAGCGCTGGTCAGGAGAGCGACATCGACCTCTCCGAGATTGCTGACGTGGATGTCGAGAAGTCGGGCAACACCATGACGCTCACCATCACACCTATTGTCACCGACCCCAAGCAGAAGCGCAAGCAACTGTTCCAATCCTTCGTCGTGGTCATCGACCAACAGAAAGCTGAACTCAAGTCGGTGCGCCTCAACGAAAAGGGCAAGAATTATACCCAGTATGATTTCTCCAACTTCAAGCAGAATGGCACCATCGATGATGCGGTGTTCTCTGCCAAATAAGAATTTCCAAATCGGGAATGGTATCAGAGTGAAAAAGTAAATTCTCAATAGGGAGAGTTATATTGAGACAATTTGTAGCGACTTTCAACAAATGTCCCTTTCACTTCCTTTTCACTCCCCTTCCATTCCTTTGTCGTATTATGAAAGCCGAACAGAAAGTAATCCTGGAAGATTTTGTCGAGATTCGGGTCAAATTCAGTGAGATAGACTCCATGCGCCGAGCTTGGCACGGCAGTTATGTCACCTATATGGAGGATGGACGTGAGTCGTTCGGCCTCCATTATCCTGGTATCGGATATGCCGATATCACGGCCTCGGGCATCTATGCTCCCATCGTAGATATCCATGTCAAGTACTATGGTCCCCTTGAACTCAACGACATCGTGGTCATCCGTACCCGTTATGTCTATCATCCAGGTGCCCGACTCGACTACAACTACGAGATGCGCCGCAAGAGTGACGGCGCCCTCTGTTGTCGAGCCACTACCACCCAACTCTTCATTGACCCCGAGGGAAAACTCCTCACCGACAAGCCCCAGTATTATGAAGACTGGCAAAAGAAATATGGGGTGATAGAATAAACATACACATCTACTCGACAAGCCGCAGAAATATCCTCACAAAGATATTTCTGCGGCTTGCTTATTGATTAACGCTACCAATTTTTCGTCAAATTGATGAGCAAAATACAAAACTATACACATTTATGATAAGGGTATAGTTGTCACTATACTGGCCATATCACTTCTTCGGAGGATTATTGCCCCGCCCATTTCCAGAAGGTCTACCAGTTGTGCTTGGACCATTTGCAGGTCTTGGATTTGAACCTTTTGCCATATTGTTACATCTCCTTTCTTTGTTTGATTAAAGCAGATTGAGCTTCTGCATATATTTGTTTCAATATTTTTATCTCTTTTCCAGCTATATCACAGAATCCGTTTGCACGGAGCCAATTCATAGTTTCTTCTATAAAACTAAGGCATTGTTCAAAATCCGTATGAAGTAATTGCAGTCGAGCAATTCGTGGATAGTTGGCAAAATATCGAGGGTTAAGAATGCTTGATTTTCTAAAGAAATCATAAGACTTTTCATATAAATATTGTTTCTCGTTGTCTCCTTCCTGTGATATTTTTAACAAATCCTCCAATTGTTGCAAATATACCAAGCCTAAATCATGATAAGCTTCATACATGTATCCATCAATCTTTACACATTGTTCGAAACAAGATTTTGCCTCATCATACTTTTTATAAATATCAAGGTATAATCTGCCTTTGTGTAACCAAGCCAATGTATTACTGCTATCACAATCGATGGCGATTTCAATATCTTTCAACGACTCATCATAATTGCCCAATTGACCTGAAATATAGCTTTTCAGTCTATAGGCTTCACTATATCTGGGATGTGCAGTCAGCACGTTGTTCACAATGAGCTGTGCATCTTGTATATTGTTAGATTGAAGCGCTTGAACGCCACTTAACAGAGACATTAAACCTTCTTGATCAATATCTCCTACAGTTTCAATTATCGTATTGTCATCTTTTAGAGTATATATATAGTTGAAACCTATAGCGCTTTTATTGAAATTCAACCATTTCAAGGCCTCATCAATATTTTTAGCTCCCAGCAATCTTGAGTCACCTAACTTAAAAATATTGGTTGTTAAAGTTGCCATATTTATTTAATTTTGGAGAATACATAATCTATACTACTAGTGTCAGTGTCACCAAACTTATTCTTTGTCCCTTTATTATGCTCCGTACGAATTGAGTCCGGTGAAATGTCTTTCATTTTGCAAGAAAAACAGTGTGCAACGGTATCCCAATCTTTCTTTCCGGGTTGAAGAGGCTTTAGAATCATCTTTATAAACAAAGATAATTGCTTCAATGTTCCACACCAATTAAAACGCTCAAAATGCTCATTTTTGCGTAGAGGGACATTGAACATATGAACAAAGTCGTACATTGCACTTGGGCCAGAGTCAATCAACATCCTTTCATTACACCAATAGTATATTTGACGTAACTGATCCTCATTAAATTTTGTGACCAAAATGGGCAAACAGTCTTCTGTCGCGCTCAGATATCCTCTATTATTGATTTGTGACGAGAGTAAATCTAAACGCTCAAAGATAAAATCCGCAAACTTCATCCAATCGTTCCAATATACAGACATGTCTTTGCGCTCAAATACATGAAACCTTGGCACATTCAATAAAGTATCAAATACACTCTTTAATGTGTATGTACTATTTGAGACATGAAAAGACTCCTCAATATCAGTCCAAGGTATCTCATTGACGGTATTCCATCCAACTATACGAAGAATGATACAAAGTATAATGGGCATCTTATCTTGTGTGCCCTCAAACTCAAAATGTATTTCATTTTGATTATCTGCATTATAAAAAAGACTCAAGAAATCTTCTGGCCTTGGTTTTGTTTCCGAATTAAGAAACTTGTAAGAGATAAGCCGAAAATAGATTTCGCGCAATTGGTCTTTTGTCCATGGGGTAGGTAGCTTGTTCATATTTTTTTTATTTTGGGTGCAAAGATATAGTATTTTTAGGACATAATCTCCGAAAAAAGTTTCAAAAAAGTTTCAAACTTAAAAAAGTGATTTTTGTGCCAAAAATCTATGCCCCTCATCAATAAATATGTCTAATCAATCATAAATTTATCATTTCTTGCGCTCTTTTTCAAAATATTTATTATCTTTGCCGCGTAAACACAGTTTGAAAAATACTAAAACTCTTAAAAAATATCATGCTTATGAAAAAGACTTTACTCCTTGCAGCCTTGGCATTGACCAGTATGGCTGCTGTGGCACAAGAGACATTTACCCGCGAGATGCCTTGTAAGAATGACTTTGGTCAGGTGATTGCCAACAAGATGGGCACCATCTGTCTGCCTTATGCAGCCGAGCCATCGGATTGCTCGGTATATAAACTGGTGTCGGCTTCGGCTCAGGAATGGGTGTTCCAGCAGGTGACCAGCATGGAGGCCAATACACCATACGTCTTCGTCGTCGATAACAACACTACGCTCGAAGCCTCCTTCACCAAGGTGGGCGAAGAGGTGGCTTGCCAGAATCCAGTAGCCGATGCAGCTGGTGTAGAGGGCGCTTTTGTTGGAACCTATCAGCGCAAGATGCTTCGTGGCCAGAAGATGTATTTCCTGTCGCACGACAAGATCAACTTCAACAATGGACAGCCCATCGTCGCTACTCCTTATCGCGCCTATTTCTCGGCCGACGTGATGCCAGCCGGTGAAACTATCTCCGACAACCTGAAGTTGACTTTCCTCTCAGCCAACGATGAGGGTACGACTGCCATCGACGCTACTGCCCTGAAGGAGGAAGCTGAAACTGCAGTTGGCAGCCAGAACATCGGTTTGAAGCAGGGCCGTTACAACATCAACGGCAAGAAGGTCGTCGTGAAGTAATCGCTTCCAGAGACGATATCATATATGAGCAATGCCAAGTAGTAGTTGATACTGCTTGGCATTGCTCTTTTTTTCATAGCATTCGGAATCTATCCACTTTTGTCCAACCGGCCGTTGGCTATCTATAAATAAGCCCGACTGTGCGTTGTGGCGACAGTCGGGCTCAAAAAGATATCTGTGGTCGAGGATTATCTCTGTACGTAGTTCTTGTACGCCTCATCGACGATGCCGTTGAGGTAGGTGCGGAGATAATTTTCGATGAGCTGCGTGTCCATCATCTGGTCGTTGACAATGAGTTTGCCGTTGGTGAGCATACCGTTGCAACCGCCCTTGAGCAAGATGAAGTCGATGGAAGAGATGGTGTATTTGCCATCGGGCTTGATGGGTTCATATTGTTGCGTCTTGCGGTTGAGCACGCGGATGTTAGTGGCACGCCGGGGACCTTCGCCAATGCCGATGAAGGCGCCGGTGGCATCCGTCAAGATATTCGACTTGATGTTCGTGTTGAGGGTGTAGTCAAGGCCAGAGACTTGTGGAAAACTGGGGTTGTCCAATGGAGCACGCGATACGCCATATTCCAGCGCATCCATGATTTGTTGGCCGGAGAACTCGCAAACGCAAATTTGGTTCTCGAAGGGGAAGGCATCGAGCAACTCCTTGTAGGTGATGTTGCCGGCATGAATCGAGTTGCGGATGCCTCCAGCATTGATCCACCCGATGTCGGCACGCCCCATGATGCGGAAGGCATCGGCACAGAGTTTGCCGAGGTTGGTTTCACAGTTGCGGTCGTAGGTGTTGTGCTCCTCGTCGAAGCCCGCCAAGTCGTATTCGCTCTGGGCGATGACGGGTAGTTTGGTGAGCGACTCGCGGAACTGCTGGATGGCGGCAAGGAGGGTGGGGTCGTCTTTCCGGTATTCCTTGACAGGAATGAGGTCGGTCTTGCACTTCCGCTCGGTGGTGATGATGAGTCGTCCCATATTGGCGAAATGTGCACCTGTGGAAGAGAGCAGAACCAACTCGCCACGGTCGTTCGGAACATAACGTTCGGGGATGACGTGGTGGGCATGACCGTCCAGGAAGATGTCGATGCCATGCGTCTTGTGAATGGCCTCTTCGGAGGTCTCGTAACTGCTATCGACGTCGCCCAGGTGGGAGAGTACGATGACCATGTCCACCCCTTTGGCGCGGACCTCATCTATATAATGTTGCAACAAGGTATAGAAAGAGCCGTGGCAGAAGTCGTACAGGTCGTTGCCGTCCGCATCGACGAAACTGTCTGGCGCATCGCTGAACTTCGTGACAGGGGTGACGCACCCGATGAAACCGATCTTCAGGGTGCTCAACTTACGGATAACGTAGGGTTGGAAGATAGGCTTGCGGGTCTTGGCATCGCAGAAGTTGAAGGTGAGAGTTTTGGCAGTCAGCGAATTGGTGAGTTGGTGCAGTTGCTCAATGCCGTAGTCAAACTCGTGGTTGCCAAGAGCGATGTAGTCGTAGCCGACCAAGTTCATGGCGTCCACAGCATATTGTCCATGGGAAATAGAGGTCAAGGCACCGCCCTGTGAGAAGTCGCCCAAAGACACCAGACAGACATGTGGGGTCTTGCGGAGCATCTCTTTGCGCAGTTCCGCCATTTTGGCATAGCCTTCCATGTGGCCATGTACGTCGTTGTCGAAAAGAATGACTATATCATCGTCGTATATTTTCTGCGCCATGAGGGAACCTCCACTCACGACAAGCAGTGTAACGATCAAGAATAAGAGGTGTTTCATCCTATTATATTTTCCGCAAAGATAGTTTTTTTTTGTTAATTGGAAAGTCGAAATTGGTAAAAAATACAGGATTGCACTGAAAATTGCTCTTTTTTTGAAAAAATAGAGGGTGGAACGAGCGATTTACGACAAAAAAGAACTATCTTTGCATGCCAATCGAAATGCCTGTTGCGCAGAAAATTGCTCTCCCTGGTGGGAAGAAGTTCGGTTGGCAAAGAATCCAGTTTTTTCACCTGTAAAACTAATATTCCATGCAGTATCAAGAGATAGGAGACACGGGCATGAAAGTTTCCGCCCTGTCATTTGGCGCTTCGTCATTAGGCGGCGTTTTTCATCAGATCAAGGAGAAAGAGGCTATTGAAGCTGTCTTCGCTGCCATTGATGGAGGAATGAACTTCATCGATGTCTCACCTTATTATGGTCATTATAAGGCAGAAACGGTGTTGGGCAAGGCACTCCAACAGATTGACCACAAGAAATATTATCTGAGCACCAAGGTGGGCCGTTATGGCAAGGATGGTGTCAACACGTGGGACTATTCTGCCAAGCGTGCCAAGGAGAGTGTCTATGAGAGTCTGGATCGTCTGCACATCGACCATATCGACTTGATCAATGTGCACGATATCGAGTTCCAGGCGGGTTTGCCTGGCGGATTGCAGAAAGTGGTCGATGAGACGTTGCCTGCTTTGGTCGAACTCAAGCAGGAGGGTGTTGTCGGCCATGTCGGCATCACCGACTTGCAGCCCGAGAACATCAAGTGGGTCATTGAACATGTACCTGCAGGGACTGTCGAAGCCACTCTCTGTTTCTGCCATTATTCGCTCAACGACGAGTTGCTGAATGATTATTTCGACTTCTTTGAGCAGCACAAGGTTGGTATTATCAATGCCTCACCTTTGTCGATGGGCCTTCTTTCTACCCGTGGCGTGCCGGATTGGCATCCTGCCCCCAAGGCGTTGGTAGAGGCTTGCCGCAAGGCTGTCGAGTATGCCAACGGCAAGGGTTATCCTATTGAAAAACTGGCCATTCAATATGCCGTCAGCAATCCGCGCATTGCTACGACTTTGTTCAGCTCGGCCAATCCCGATAATGTCCGCAAGAATATTGCCTATGCCGAAGCCCCTATTGACTGGCAATTGGTCAAGGAGGTTCAGGCAATCATCGGCGACCAAATGCGTGTGCGTTGGAAGAATAGTTAAAATTGGGCGTATGGATTATCAGTATCATATTTTTTCACCTTATCGAGTTTGCCCGTTGGGCGCGCATGTAGATCATCAACATGGTTTGGTGACCGGTTTCGCTATAGACAAAGGTGTTGACCTGTGGTTCAATGTCCGGTCCGATAGCATGGTCAACCTGACTTCAGGTTCATTCGAAGGTGCCGTTTCGTTCGACTTGGCAAAACCTGTTCAGGTGCGCGAGAAACATTGGGGTGATTATGCACGAGGTGCGAAGTATGCCTTGCGCAAACGTTTTGAATTGAAATACGGTATAGACGGTCATTTGCAAGGTTCTTTGCCTGTGGGCGGTTTGTCTTCCAGTGCAGCAGTGCTCATTGCTTATGTCATGGCATTTGCCAAGGCCAACGGCGTAGAACTGAATCCTTTTGAGGTAGTTCTGATTGCCAGTGAGGCAGAGCGTGAGTATATCGGCTTGAACAACGGTTTGCTTGATCAGGCTTGTATCGCATTGGGCCGAAAGAATGAATTGCTTTTCTTGGATTGCGACAATAACGAGTATCGCCATATCAAGTTCGGCGGGGAGACGGGAGAAGGCAATACGGATATAAACAACCTTTTTGAGATAGGTATTTTCTTCTCGGGCTTGACCCGTAGTCTGGTGAACTCCGATTACAACCTCCGCGTCTTTGAGTGTAAAACGGCAGCATGGAACATGTTGGCCTATACCGACCAACCTTTGAAGCCGTTCGACAAGACCTTCTTGCGCGACATACCGAAGTCCACTTTCGACAAGACGCGTGACGCCATGCCAGCACGTTTCGCCCGTCGTGCCGAGCATTTCTATAGTGAGTATCGTCGTGTGCGCCAAGGCGTTACGGCGTGGGAAACAGGTAACCTGCCTCTCTTTGGCCAACTCTCTTTCGACAGTTGTGAGTCGTCCATCCACAACTATGAATGTGGCAGTACCGAACTGATTGCTATCTACAATATCATGCGTCAGTTGCCAGGTGTATATGGTGGTCGATTCTCGGGCGCAGGCTTCAAGGGCGCCGTCATTGCTCTCATCGACCCAGCCCACAAGGCAGAGATAGAGAAGGCTGTAACGGAACAATATCTTGCTCAGTTCCCCGAGTACGAGAAGACCTTCAAGTGTTATTTCGTCAAGACCGACGATGGTGCCCGTTTCGTATAACTTCGGACGCCGCCGTCGTGAATCAATCTAATCAGTTAAGCAACACGTTTTTATGAAGAATATAGTCATTGCAGCCGGTTATGCTACCCGATTGGGTGAATTGACCAAAAATTTCCCGAAACCGCTCTTGAAGATTGGCGAACGTTCCATCTTGGACCGCATGTTGGACGACATTGATACTATTGCCGACATCGACGAGCACATAGTCATCACCAACCACAAGTTCGCTCCGCACTTCGAAGCTTGGCGCAAGGAGGTGGCAAGCAAATACAAGAAACCCATCACCATTGTCGATGATGGAACAGAGACCAACGAAACCCGTTTGGGAGCCGTCTGCGACCTGCTTTTCGCTTTGGACAAACTGTCGGTGAACGATGACCTGCTTGTCGTGGCTGCCGACAATATTCTGTTCTTCTCTTTCCAGGAGTTTGTCGATTTTGCCAAGCAGAAAGGTACGTCGTGCATCATGTGTCACGAACAACCTTCCATCGAAAAACTGCAACGCACTGGCGTTGTCGAGTTGGATGCCAATGGCAAAGTGCTCGGCATGGAGGAAAAACCTGCTGTACCTAAGAGTCATTGGGCCGTGCCGCCATTCTATATCTATTTGAAGAAAGACCTCGACTTGGTGCGTAACAGCGTTGCCCAGGGGTGTGGCAAAGATGCTCCCGGCAACTTGGCCCATTACATGGTGGACCACACCGAGATACATGCTTGGCCAATGTCGGCAGGACGTTTCGATATAGGCAGCCTCGATACATATAAGGAGGCATGTGAGAGGTTCAAGTAACCTTCTCTACCATAATAAACTTGCGAGCCCACGTTGCGAAATGCAACGTGGGCTCTTCGAATATTTAAATGACTTTCTTATTGATAAATGAGAGAAAGGCAAAAAGATTATTTCCAACTCAGTTTGACCTGCTTGATGAGGCTTGCGCTCGGACCGGTCGTGCCGGTGTGCTGAATGTAGAAGCCCTTCAAGTTGGAGTTGTTGATACCCGTGGCGGCCAGGGTGACATCCTGTTGCTTGGTGCCATTTCCGATTCGTGCCGTGAGGATATTACCCTTGATGGCAATGGCGATTTCAACATTACCGCGATAGCAACTGCTGTACTGAGGTTCGTTCAACGGTGTGACCTTACCATTCTTGTATTCCACCAAGAAGAAGGCGCACTGGTTGTCGAACTTAGCCGAACGCTGGATGCGCAGGGCATAACCTGTCAGCGTATGGGGGTCGAACTTGATGCCGACGTCCATGTATTGACCAGTCGGGCTGCCGAATCCCTGACCTTTATTCTTGGCAGGAATGACCGAAATGTGGGCCTCCATGTCGGAGCATTTCTTGCGTGCCGGCATATAGAAACAGCGGGCGCCGCGCGTGCCTTGCAAGAGTCCGAGACTGTCGGCGGCACCATTCACACCTAAACCGTAGTACCAACAACGCTCCTGAATCGGTGACCAGAAATACATCTGAGTATCAATCGGTTTGTAGGAGTCGAAAGTCCAAGCACCGTCCTGAATGATAGGCTGATGCAAGACAGGAACGTCGTGGAAGTCGGTCGCATATATCGACTCTTCGCCCTTCTCCTTCAACATGTTAGACTTGATGACGTCGGGGAAGATGGCTTCCGTCGGTTCGCCAACGTGCGAGCCCAAGTATTTCGGTATCACGACCGCTTTGATGCGATATCCGACATCGCCCGCCGTGAGGTGATGGTGCTTGTCGGTCGGTTCCCATTCCATTTGAATCGGAACCGCATCCGAGCCATCCGCTTTCTTGTATCGATACCAACAGATCTGCGAAGTCTCATACGTGTCGACCGGCAAGAGGTAGTCGAGGTCCAACGAGCCGGACGCTTTTTCCAACTTGAGCGTAGGTTTCTCGGTAAACTTGGGTGCCGGACGCAGGTGCGCATCCAACGCGAGTCGGGTGTGCCCTTGGATACCGGCTGGTAATGAGGCAGTTACCAACAGACTTGATGCCAAGCGCTGGTCGGCCAATTCGCCGTTCCAGCAATAGTACTTGAACTGCAAAGTCTTGCTGTCCTCATCCTCCTTGATGACGTCGCCGCCCACAGGAATGATCTTGATGTAGGTGGGATAGGGGCCATGTAACAGGTTGTCCAACGTCATACCGCCATAGACTCGCTTGTCGGTAATGTCGATGGCACCAGGAATGTGGAGCGGTTTGCCGTTGAGGGTCACGTCCGAATAGTAACATGGGGCATCGTTCGGACCGAAACATGGCAGGACGACCAGGTCCTCGCCATCCACCTGACGTAACGCAGTGCGTATCAGGGTCAACGGACCGTTGGTCTTGATGAAGTATTGCACATTCTTGGTGTGGCAGTCAATCTGACAATCCAGGAAGACAGGACCGCATTCGGGAGTAGCCCAGAACGGCTTGTTGGAGTAGAAGTCCAAGTGGCACTTGTTGTAGATGGCGGCACCCTCCAGGGCATCGTCGGTGCACTCGAAGTGACACTCCGTAAACAAGGCGCGACGCACACCGTGGAACGGGCAGAGGTTCAGGCGGCTGATGAAACGACAATTGACCGCCTCGACAAACTTGGCCGACGTATGAATCAACTGCGCTTGCGTGATGACCGATGAACGGCGGGCGCGGTTCTTCGACGGGTCACGTGGATAGACCAGATCGACCGAGCAGTAGTTGCCGAAAGTGATGTTACGCGCCTTGATGGTGGGGCAGTCCAGTCGCAACATAGTGAAGTTGCCGATGGCTCCTTGCATCTGACCTCGGTTACAGGCCAACACCACATCCTGGGCATCGGTGCAGAGGCCATTCAGGTGCAGGTTCGGACCCTGGAGTTTGAATCCGTAGGGCACCGTGCTACCCGTGTTGTTGCCTCGGCGTATTTCCGGGTCGTCGGGATCGTCCACCCAATAAACGCCAGGCGCAATGTCGAGCGTGATGGTGTCCGAATAGGGGTATTGCAGATGATTGATAGCATTGAGCACATCCCTGACATCGCTGAAGAGGTAAGGCGACTGGTCGGTCTGTTCCTTGCTCAGCGACTGGTCAAGCAGGAAGTGGTGGTCGTCGTATGTGGCTCCGAACGCTTGACTAATCAGGAGAGCCAGAGTTGTCAGTAGGGGGAACGTTTTCATTTTGAGATGGGTTTTTTAGAAGTTCAAATTGGTCGACGAATATCTCGGTAACATAGTGGCGTGAATTGTTCTGGTCGGTCCACTGACGGGTGCGGAGTTTGCCTTCCAGATAGACGAGAGAACCCTTGTGCACTTGTCGTTCGATGCGCTCGGCGATACCCTGCCAAGCCACGATGTTGTGCCATTCGGTCTTTTCCGGGACCTCTTCGCCGGAACGTTTGTGATAAGCGCGTTCGGAGGTGGCCAATGGGAAACATGCACAGACATTGCCATCGTCTGTACGTCTAACATCGGGCTCACGTCCCACATTTCCTAAGAGAATTACTTTGTTAACTGCCATAGTATAAGTTTAAGATGATTGAAATTTGTTGATATTAAATCGGTTTTTAGTTGTTTTATGTGAATAATGCAACTCTCCGCGTTGTTGCCTTCCTGCCGTGTGCCAGTTATGATCCTATTATGACCCTATTATGTTCCCCTTATGCTTCCGTTGACCTTCGGTTGAGTTTCTCCTGAGTTGCTGCCTTTTTGCTACCTTTAAAAGGGAGAAAAAAGGGAGAAGGTCTATCGCGACTCCTTCGCGGCTCAACAGCAAGAGCGGTGGATGGAGGGGACGGGGAGCAATCGTTCGGGGGGCATGGTATGTGTGAGTATCATGGACGCTGGTTTTAGCATCTGACAGTAGTAACAACCTACCTGGTAGGATTGCGCTACAAAGATAGGTTGTTTTTTGTTAGAGTGCAACATTTTAGGGACTTTTTCTCCAAAAATTGCGCTATTTTGCAGAAAACAGCGCTGAAAAACGGCGGTTGGCATCAAAAATGGGTTTCGCAACCGCTTTTTTCTGCCATTCTTCCCACGAAAGGAGGACATAATCGGAGGGGAGCGAGGTCAACGTCCGGTCGATGTGGACGATGTGGAAGTCGCAGGTCAGACGCTGGTGCGAGAGGAGGTGACGGAGGGTGAAAGCGGCTTTGTCGGCAGGCAGTTTCAGACGCGTGGCGGCATCATCCTCGATGCCCTCCTCCACGAGGTAGAACTCCCACAGCCCTTGCCAGATGTCGCCGGCGCCCCGCTGGTGCACCCAGAGGCGGTCGCCCTCTTTTAATAAATAATAATGTAGGTGCCGGTCGCGCACCTTGGTCTTGCCCGCCTTGACGGGGCGTTGGGCGATGGTGCCGCGTTGCAGGGCAAGGCACTTGTCGGCCAATGGACAAGTCGGACAGAGGGGGGAGGTGGGGGTGCATTGCAAGGCGCCGAACTCCATGATGGCCTGGTTGTGCAGGGCGGGGTGACGTCGGTCTAACAACTCCGTGGCCAGTTGCTGGAAATATTTCTGCCCCGAGGTGCTGTCGATGGGCAGGTCGAGGTCAAAGAGGCGGGACAGGACGCGATAGACATTGCCATCCACCACGGCGACTGCCTCGTCGGCCGAGAAACTGGCAATGGCGGCAGCGGTGTAGGGGCCGATGCCAGGCAGGCGGAGCAGGTCGGCGTAGGCGGTGGGGAAGGGGCGGTCGCCGACGGCGCGTGCCGTCTTGTGCAGGTTGCGGGCGCGGCTGTAGTAACCCAACCCCTGCCAGAGTTTGAGGACATCGTCTTCCGACGCTGCTGCCAGCGCCTGCACCGTGGGGTAGTTTTGGACAAAGCGGTTGTAGTAGTCCAACCCCTGCGCCACGCGTGTCTGTTGGAGAATGATTTCGGAAAGCCAGATTCGGTAGGCATCACGCGTCTCGCGCCAGGGCAGAAGACGTCGGTTTTCGGAGTACCAAACCTGGAGGAATTGGCTAATGTCCATTGGATTATTGATTTTGAGTTGGCAATTTGACCATTTTCAGACGCAAAGATAAGTTTTTTTTGAAAAAAATACAAGGAAATAGTTGTAAATTCGAAAAATAGCAGTATCTTTGCAAGCCGAATTAAAAAATCTGGATATTAATTAAGTACTATATAATTATGACAAAAGCAGAAATTGTAGCCAAGATCGCTAAAGAAACTGGACTTGATAAAGAGACCGTTTTGACTGTAGTTGAGCAGTTTATGTTGAAGGTTAAAGATTCTTTGGTTGATGGCCAGCCTGTATTCTTGCGTGGCTTCGGTAGCTTCATCATCAAGGAGCGTGCCACCAAGACCGCTCGTAACATCAAGGAAGAGCGTTCAATCATTATCCCTGCTCACAATATCCCTGCGTTCAAGCCAGCTAAGAGCTTCATGGGTCGCGTGAGTGGTGATCTTGACATACAGGATGATGAGGATTAAAAAGTAAAAAATATCGTTTAACCATTTTTAAATTAACGTACAGCTATGCCAAACGGTAAAAAGCACAAGCGTCATAAGATGGCAGTGCACAAGCGTAAAAAGCGTTTGCGCAAGAATCGCCATAAGCATTGATCTTAGACAGGGGTGCACGTGTGTACCCCTGTTTCGTTAATCCCTAATTTTGAACACGCATGACAAGAGAAGTCGTCATCGATGTGCAACCGAAGGAGATTACTATCGGTCTCCTGGAGGACGGGCGATTGGCTGAATACCAGCGCGAGTCGCAGAACGCCTCTTTCTCGGTGGGTAACATCTATCTGGCTAAGGTTCGAAAACTGATGCCGGGACTGAACGCCGCTTTCGTCGATGTGGGATATGAAAAGGAGGGATTTATTCACTATCAGGACCTTGGCCCTCACTTCAAGACGATGGCCAAGTTCGTCAAGCAGCAGCTCTCTGACCGGAAACATCTGCTCCCGATAGACAAGGTAAAGGCCGAGCCGGACCTCGAAAAGGATGGCACCGTCTCGGACGTCTTGCAACAAGGGCAGGAGATATTGGTACAGATAGCCAAAGAGCCTATTTCGACAAAGGGACCACGCCTGACAAGCGAGATCAGTCTTCCTGGTCGCTTCATGGTGCTGATGCCTTTCCAGAACAAGGTTTCGGTGTCCGCGAAAATCAAATCGAGCGAAGAGAAGAACCGCCTCAAGCAGATCATCAATGGGATACGACCTAAGAGTTTCGGCGTAATCATCCGTACTTCCGCACAGGGAGCCGCCGCCGAAGACCTCGAACAGGAAATGTCCGCGCTCATGCACCGATGGGAAGAGTCGATGCAAAAATTCATGAAAGGCCAGCTGCCGTCACTCATCTATGAGGAGACCAGCCGTGCTGTGGCATTACTTCGCGACATCTTCAACCCATCGTTCGAGAACATCTGGGTTAACGACCCAGCCACGTTCACTCAGATAAAGGAGTATGTCCATCTGATAGCCCCTGAAAAGGCAAACGTGGTTCACCTCTACGAGGGTGAATTACCCATTCTGGATAAGTTCGATGTGACCCGACAGATCAAGTCGTCGTTGGGTAAGACCGTCTCCTGCAAGGCAGGCGCCTACATCATCATCGAACATACCGAGGCACTTCACGTCATCGACGTCAACAGTGGTCACCGCAGCCGTCAGGCCGACGATCAGGAGGAGAATGCCCTGGCTGTGGACTTGGCTGCCGCCGACGAGATTGCCCGTCAGATGCGACTCCGCGATATGGGAGGTATCGTCGTCATCGACTTTATCGACCTGGGTACCGCCGAGCATCGTGAGCAACTCTTTCAGCACATGAAGACGCTGATGCAGTCGGACCGAGCCAAGCACAACATCCTGCCACTCAGTAAGTTCTGTCTGATGCAGATCACGCGTCAGCGTGTCCGTCCTGTGATGGATGTCCAGACGGCAGAGTCTTGCCCTGTGTGTGGCGGTAAGCATGTGGTCAAGCCCTCTATTCTCTTCCCCGAGATGTTGGAGTCGAAGCTCGACTACTTGACTAACGAATTGAAAGTGAAGAAATTCTACCTGCACGTCCACCCGTTCGTTGCAGCGTTCCTGAAGAAGGGAGGCCTGTTCTCTCAGCTTTGGAAATGGAAATGGCGTTTCGGCTTCGGTCTGCACCTGGTGCCCGACCAAAGCATGGAACTCTTACAGTACAAGGTCAAGGATGCCGACCATGGCGAAGTTGACCTCAAACAACCTATAGACAATCATGTCTGAATATAAAATGCCCTCTATTGAATGAATAGGGGGCATTTTTTGAAGGACCCCCTCCCAGCCTCCCCAAAAAGGGGAGGGGATTGGACGGTTGCTGGAAGACTTCAACCGAACCTCACAGAGGGGAGAAATTTAGTGTCGTAGGAATAGTAAGTAATTTGTAATTAGTAATTTGTAATTGTTATCTAATAACTAATAACTTTAACCTCTTGGTTAACCATGTCGAAGATTTTATTGACCGATGCGTTGGGCAGAATGCCACAGACGCGGATGAAGCAACCCGTCAACTTCTGTCTCGGGGAGGGCGAACATATTGCCATCATGGGACCGAACGGAGGGGGCAAGAGTTGCCTCGTTGACTTGTTGACAGGTAAGAACCTGTTGATGCAGGGTACGTTGACTTATGATTTTGGCCCGGGCGTCAAGCCGTCGGCGTATGGCAACATCGTCCAGCTGACATTCGAGGATGCCTTGGGGTCGGTCGAGAAACCCTATTATTTCCAGCAGCGTTTCAACTCGCAGGACCGAGATGAGTCGCCACTGGTGTCGGCGGTGTTGAAACGCGCCTTGGCATCGGGAAATGTCTCAGCCTCAGGACTTTCGGCCGACGAGGCACGTGCCGCAGGACATGGTTTGACCGAAGAAGAGGCGCGGGAGGCGGGTGCCGAGGATGATGCAGAATTCCTGGCCAATCCGTTGTTGGACACTTTCCAGATGCGTCCGTTGCTCCAGAAGCGTATGGTGCTGCTGTCGAGCGGCGAAATGCGTCGTTATCAGTTGTTTAAGTACCTGATCAAGCAGCCCAAGGTGCTCATTGTCGATAACCCATTCATCGGGTTGGATGCCCCGATGCGCGAGCAGTTGGATGGATTCTTCAGCCGATTGGTCGAAGAACATCAGGTGCAGATTATCATGGTATTGTCGATGCTGGACAGCGTGCCCGAGTACATCACGCATGTGGTGCAGGTGGCCGATATGCAAGTGGGTGAGAAACAGACACGTACGGAGTATCTCGCAACGTTGCCCGACTTCAAGAAAGCGCCGGCAAGTCTGCTGACTGATGAATTGCGAAAAGCGATACTCGACTTGCCGGTTCATCCGATGGCGAACCTGACGGAAGACGGCAGTGAGACCGACGAGATTATCTCTATCCGAAACCTGAGTTTGCCTTTGCCCGATACCGACCGGGTGCTTTATAACGGGTTGAATTGGACGGTACGGCGAGGCGAGAAATGGGCCTTGCAGGGTCGAAATGGTGCCGGCAAATCGACCTTGTTAAGTTTGATATGTGCCGATCATCCAGCCGCTTACGCTTGCGACATCAGTCTGTTCGGCCGTCGTCGTGGTACGGGCGAGAGCATCTGGGAAATCAAGAAACACATCGGTTTCGTGTCGCCCGAGTTCCATCGAGCCTACAAAGAGAACCGCCCGGCCATCGACATCGTGGCATCGGGTCTGCACGATTCGGTCGGCCTATACAAGAAACCGCGTCCCGAACAGGTGGATGTGTGCCGATTGTGGATGCGCGTGTTTGGCATCGAGCACTTACAGGACCGACTCTTCCTGACGCTGTCGGCCGGCGAGCAACGCCTCTGTCTGTTGGCGCGCGCCTTTGTCAAAGACCCCGCCCTCTTGATATTGGACGAACCGTTGCACGGTCTGGATACCTATCGCCGAAATCTGGTACGGGCCGTGATAGGTGCATTCTGTCAGCGACCGGACAAGACCCTCATCATGGTGACGCATTACGTGGAAGAACTGCCAACCGATATTGCACAAAAATTGATGCTATAGGGAAGAATTAGTCGCATTTTGATGGTCTTTTGTAGCAAAATAAAAGAAAAATGTCGGGAAAAGTTATTTTTCTGACATTTTTTTGTCAGTTATTGAAATATAATTGTTATCTTTGCGAACTGCATCACAAATGGGTGAGCGAATAAAAAGTGAATAATAATTAGAGGCATATAGCCGACGGTTGCCATTGCGTTATTAAATTAAGTGTCTTGGTGCAATCTGTCGGCCCTAAATTATCCTGAAATGAAGATACAACTCCGTAGTGCCCAGACCACAGAAGGTCGTCGTATGGCTGGCGCCCGCGCCTTGTGGGTAGCCAATGGTATGAAGAGAGAGCAGTTCGGCAAACCTATTATTGCCATTGTCAATTCCTTTACACAGTTTGTTCCAGGACATACCCACCTGCACGAAATCGGTCAGATTGTCAAGGCCGAGATCGAGAAACTTGGTTGCTATGCCGCTGAGTTTAATACCATTGCCGTGGACGATGGTATTGCCATGGGTCATGACGGTATGCTCTATAGTTTGCCGTCGCGCGACGTGATTGCCGACTCGGTGGAGTATATGGTCAATGCCCACAAGGCCGATGCCATGATCTGTATCTCCAACTGCGACAAGGTGACTCCCGGTATGTTGATGGCCGCCATGCGACTCAACATTCCTGCCGTGTTCTGTAGCGGTGGCCCGATGGAGGCAGGTAAGGTGAATGGCGAAAATGCCGACCTCATCACCGCCATGATCAAAGGCGGTGACCCAACCGTCAGCGACGAGGAGTTGGACATTGTGGAGCACTCGGCTTGTCCGGGTTGCGGTGCCTGCTCGGGTATGTTTACCGCCAACTCGATGAACTCCCTGACCGAGGCTATCGGACTATCGTTGCCTGGCAACGGTTCCATTCTTGCCACCCATGCCAACCGCATCCAGCTCTTCAAGGATGCGGCCAAACTGATTGTCAAGAACGCCTTTAAATATTATGAGGAGGGCGACGCAAGTGTCCTGCCTCGCAGCATCGCTACCCGTCAGGCATTCCTCAATGCCATGACATTGGATATTGCCATGGGTGCATCGACCAACACCGTGCTGCACCTTTTGGCTGTGGCACAGGAGGCAGAGGTCGATTTCAAGATGTCGGACATTGATGCCCTGAGCCGTAAGGTGCCTTTCCTCTGTAAGTTGGCCCCTAATTGGCAGAAATACAGCATTCAGGAGGAGAACCGCGCCGGCGGTATCCTCGGCATCTTGGGTGAGTTGGCCAAAGGCAATTTGCTCGACCTCTCTTGCAAGCGCGTCAACGGTGCTACCCTTGGCGAAGATATCAAGAAATACAGCATCACGGGTGCCACTATCGACCCCGAAGCCAAGCGTATCTACTCTTCGGCACCGGGCGGAAAGTTCTCGACCGTCATGGGTAGTCAGAATACCCAGTGGCCAAGCCTCGACACCGACCGCGTGAATGGTTGTATCCGCGACATCGAACATGCCTACACCAAGGACGGCGGTATGGCGGTACTCTTCGGCAACATCGCACAAGACGGTTGTGTGGTCAAGACGGCCGGCGTTGCACCTGAACTCTGGCACTTCGAGGGTCCTGCCGTAGTCTTTGACAGTCAGGAAGATGCTTGCGAGGGTATCCTGGGTGGTAAGGTCAAGAAAGGCGACTGCGTAGTCATCACTCACGAGGGTCCAAAGGGCGGTCCGGGTATGCAGGAGATGCTCTATCCAACCTCTTATATCAAGTCCATGCACATGGGCAAGGAGTGTGCCTTGATTACTGATGGCCGCTTCTCTGGCGGTACGTCGGGTCTCTCTATCGGCCACATCAGTCCAGAAGCTGCTTCCGGTGGCAATATCGGCAAGATCAAGGACGGCGACATCATCGTCATCGACATCCCATCGCGCAGCATCAACGTCAAACTCTCGGACGAGGAATTGGCTGCCCGTCCACAGCAACCACTCAAACGCAAGCGCGTGGTCAGCAAGGCTTTACGTGCCTATGCCCAAAGCGTGAGCAGCGCCGACAAGGGAGGAGTGAGAATTATTGCTGAGTAAAAAGCCTTGAACAGATCTCGGTTCAAGACTCTTTACTCAGGCAAAAATATTAAATACTAAATAATAAATATTAGCCGACTCACGGTTTTTAACCATAGCCCATATTAGATTTATAATGGAAAAAATCAGCGGAGCAGAAGCTTTGATGCGTAGTTTGGAGCATGAGGGCGTCGATGTCCTTTTCGGATATCCTGGCGGATCGATCATGCCAACCTACGATGCACTCTATGATCACAAGAAGACATTGAACCACATCTTGGTGCGCCATGAGCAGGCAGCAGTACATGCCGCTCAGGGTTATGCCCGAGTGAGTGGCAAGGTGGGTTGCTGCATCGTCACCTCGGGTCCTGGTGCCATGAACACCATCACGGGTGTGGCCGATGCGATGATTGACTCTACTCCTTTGGTAGTCATTTGCGGTCAGGTAGGCGCTTCTGTGTTGGGTACCGATGCCTTTCAGGAGGTCGATGTGGTGGGTGTTACCCAACCAATCACGAAGTGGAACTTCCAGATTCGTCGCGCCGAAGATATAGCTTGGGCCGTGGCGCGTGCTTTCTATATCGCCAAGTCGGGTCGCCCTGGTCCGGTCGTGCTCGACTTTGCCAAGAACGCACAGACCGCCCTCATCGAGTATGAGCCACAGAAGGTCAACTTCATCCGTTCGTATGTGCCTGTGCCTGAGCCTGCTGAGGGTGTCATCGAACAGGCTGCCAAGATGATCAACGAGAGCGTCAAACCGTTCATGTTGGTGGGTCAAGGTGTTGAGTTGGCCAATGCGCAACCCGAACTTTTGGCCTTGTGCGAGAAGGCGCAGATTCCTTTCGGAACAACGTTCCTCGGACTCTCGGCTGCCCCTACCGACCATCCGTTGAACATGGGTCGTTTGGGTATGCACGGTAACCTCGGTCCGAACGTGATGACCAACCAGTGTGACTTGCTCATCGCGGTGGGTATGCGTTTCGACGACCGCGTGACGGGCAACTTGACCACCTATGCCAAGCAAGCCAAGATCATTCATTTCGAGATTGACCCCTCGGAGATCAACAAGAACGTCAAAGTCAACCTGGCGGTGTTGGGCGATTGCAAACAGACCCTTGCTGCCGTCAATAAGTTGGTCGATGCCACCAAGCACGAACAGTGGATTGCTGGCTTCAAGCCATATGCCGAGAAGGAATATAATAAGGTTATCGAACCAGCCCTTTTTCCGAAGGAGGGACCCCTCTTGATGGGTGAGATTGTGCGCAAGGTGAGTGAAGCCGCCAATAACGAGGCTATCCTCGTCACCGATGTCGGACAGAATCAGATGTTTGGTTGCCGTTACTTCAAGTTCACCAAGCCCCATTCGGTAGTTACCAGTGGTGGTTGCGGTACGATGGGATTCGGCATTCCAGCAGCCATCGGAGCTACTTTCGGTGCACCCGACCGCACGGTCTGCATGTTCTGTGGCGATGGTGGTTTCCAGATGACCATCCAGGAGTTGGGCACCATCATGGAACAGCAGTGTCCCGTCAAGATGATCTTGCTCAATAACAACTACTTGGGCAACGTCCGTCAGTGGCAATATATGTTCTTCAACAAGCGCTATTCGTTCACACCGATGTGCAACCCCGACTTCGAGAAGATTGCCGAGGGCTACAATATCCCTTGTCGTACTGTCGTGGAACGCAAGGACTTGGATGCTGCCATCCGCGAGATGTTGGACACCAAGGGTCCGTTCCTGTTGCAGTGTGCCGTCATGGAAGAGGACAATGTCCTGCCAATGACCCCTCCAGGCGGTAATGTTGATGAAATGTTGTTAGAGGTTAAGTAAGAGTATATTATGGAACAAGAAAAGAAATATGGAGCTGCCGAGTGCGGCGATTGCAATACTTGTCCGCGTAATTGCAACGGTCAGAATGACAATGAGATAGACCCAGCTCAGGAGGCTCTCGATGCTGCTGTGTTGGCTGCCGCTGCCGTTGACCGTAACTCTTACGAGAAGAACCTCTATCGCGAGCGTGCTGCCACTCTGGCCGAGGACGAGAAAGCCAGTGGTTATCATGAGCGTTTCTCCAAGAATGCTGTCGTGGCTCCTGCCACACCAGGCAAGGAGGGTTCTTTGCTCAACCAGAGTCATGCCGGTCTGACGCTCTACACCTT
>CACYQQ010000010.1 GCA_902776605.1 uncultured Bacteroidales bacterium
ACTCCTGTTCAGATGACGGCTGCGGCCGAGAATATGGTCTCAAACTATGAGGTGAACGATGCCCTCAACCAGGAGCTCAAGGAGGCTGTCCAATGTGGCAACCGTCTGCGTGGTCAGATTGTAGGCGTGAGCAAACTCTTCACCGATGGTAAGTTGAACCGTGAGGCTGCCCGCGACTCCATCCTGTCGCTAGTCCGTATCTACAAGGACAAGGTGCTCAATACCTATATTTACAAGAATCCAAGCAGTCCTGCCAGCTACTACCTGATGTTCGAGTCGGTTCAGGGATTGCAGGTGTTCGATGTCACCGTCCGTGAGGACTACCGCGCCTTCGGTGCCGTCGCTACAGGTTGGAAGTTCAACTATCCTGCTTCGCCTCGCAACAAGGTGTTGGAGAAGATGACCCTCCAGGGAC
Organism: uncultured Bacteroidales bacterium; assembly: GCA_902776605.1. Classification (GTDB taxonomy): domain Bacteria; phylum Bacteroidota; class Bacteroidia; order Bacteroidales; family UBA3663; genus Liminaster. Next base: position 416 of record CACYQQ010000010.1, read on the forward strand.
AGGCCATCCAGCAGGCTGCCCGCCAGCGTGCTGCCAAGGCCGACTCCGTTGCCCAACATACTCCTATCGAGGTGCGCACCTATCCGGAGTTGAAGTATCCGAATGCCGACGACCGTCAGGTGTCGCTCACCGCTACCGCCGAGGGTGCATCGACCGTCATCGTCGATTTCACCGCCTACTATATGGATTACTCTCCTGCCCACAACATGGCGTTGAGCAAACTCTATGACAAGTATGCTGAGCGTGGTCTCAAGATCTATCAAGTCTGCCTTGACTACGACGAACACTTCTGGAAGACCAGCGCTGACAACGTCCCTTGGACCGCTGTGCACGACAAGAGCGTCATGTACGACCAGCAGGGCAATATCCAATATTCGGCTGCGGCATTGACCTACAACGTGGGTAGTTTGCCAACCTCGTTCATCATCGACGGCAAGGGCCAGATTCAATACCGCATCGAGGCCGACGACGTCAAGTTGGAGGAGTCTGTAAAGAAAATTTTAAAGTAAACAGACGAAAAAGCAATTTTTTTCGTTATTCGTAAACCAAAGAAACACATTATATCGTTATGGCAGTTAGTTACATGAGCGAGGAAGGTTACAAGAAAATCCTCGAAGAAATCAATTATTTGGAAAGTGTAGAGCGTCCAAAGGCAAGCGCCGCCATCGCTGAAGCCAGAGAAAAGGGCGACTTGAGTGAGAACGCTGAGTATGATGCCGCCAAGGAGGCTCAGGGTAAGTTGGAAAGCAAGATTGCCCTCCTGAAGGATCAGGTGGCCAACGCCCGTATCATCGATGCGTCGAAGTTGAATGCCGACAAGGTGCAGATCATGACCACCGTACGTCTGCTCAACAAGAAGATGAAGAAGGAGATGTCCTATACCATCGTGGCCGAGAGCGAAGCCAACTTCCGTGAGGGCAAGATTAGTGTCGCTACTCCTATCGCCAAGGCGTTGTTGAACCACAAGGTGGGCGACGTTGTCGAGGTCAAGGTTCCTGCCGGTGTGCAGGAGTTGGAGATTCTGGAAATCTCTATCTGATTTTCTGAAATCAATTGATGAGTGATAGAACTGTTGAATGGTGAAATTCATTTTTCACTTTTAATTCTTAATTCTTAATTTGCTTCGTCATGACTATTTTTTCTAAAATCATAAAGGGTGATATCCCATCCTACAAGGTCGCCGAAGACGACAACTTCTATGCTTTCTTGGACATCAATCCAGTAGCAAAGGGTCATACCCTGGTAGTCCCGAAAAAGGAGATTGACTATATCTTCGACCAGACGGATGCCGACCTGGCTGCCCACACCCTCTTCGCCAAGCGCGTGGCTGCTGCTATCAAGAAGGCCATCCCTTGCAAGCGTGTTGGCGTGGCTGTCATGGGTCTCGAAGTGCCTCATGCCCACATCCACCTCATCCCTCTCAACGAGGAGGGTGACATGGACTTCCGCAAGGAGCACCTCAAACTCTCGGCTGACGAGATGCAGGATATCTGCGCTAAGATTGCAGCCAACTTCGAATAACCCTTTCAAGTACAAAGGAACAAGGTACAAAGTACCAGCACATCCTTTGTCCATGTTCCTTTGTCTTTTGTACTTAGTCCCTTGTACATAGTCCCCTTGTCCCTTGTACTTAGTCACTTAAAATTATGCACAACGATTTCTATAAATTCGCAACTGGCCACGTCGGCATGAACGGTCACGCTTTGGACGACTATATGCGCTTCCAGAGCAAGAGCCTGTCAGGTTACTTTGCTCCACGTGCCTCTTATATCAACCCAAGCATCATCGAGGAACGCCAATTGAACGTTGCCCAGATGGATGTCTTCTCGCGCCTGATGATGGATCGTATCATCTTCCTCGGCACCGAGATTGACGAGTATAGTGCCAACGTCGTACAGGCACAGTTGCTCTTCCTGGCTTCGGCCGACGAGGGCAAGGACATCGTCATGTACCTCAACAGCCCTGGCGGCATCGTCAGCGGTGGTTTGGCCATCTACGACACGATGAACTATATCTCGTGCGATGTCTCAACCGTAGTGACGGGCATGGCTGCCTCGATGGCCTCCGTCCTGTTGGCTGCCGGCACCAAGGGCAAGCGTTTCGCTTTGCCTCACAGCCGTGTGATGATTCACCAGCCTCTGGGTGGCACGCAGGGTCAAGCCAGCGATATGGAGATTGCCGTCAACGAGATCAAGAAGCTGAAGGGCGAACTCTATCAGATTCTTTCGGAGTGTACAGGTCAGACCCTCAAACAGATTGAGAAGGATTGTGACCGCGACCATTATCTGACCGCCAAGGAGGCGTTGGGTTATGGCATGATTGACAAGATTATACAGAAGAAATAATGGCAAGAAGAAGCGAAGATAGATGTAGCTTTTGTGGCAGAAGTCGTAACGAGGTGAACCTGCTCATCTCGGGTGAGAACGCATTCATCTGCGACGAGTGTGCCGCTCAGGCAAACAAGATTGTGGAGGAGGCTTTCCGCTCGTTGGAGACCCGTCAGGCCGACAACCTGAACCTGGACGACCTGCCGAAGCCTAAGGACATCAAGAAGTTCCTGGATGGCTATGTCATCGGTCAGGACGACGCCAAGCGCAACCTCTCGGTGGCTGTCTATAACCACTACAAGCGTATCCTGCAACCCCGCTCGAAGGACGATGTCGAGATTGAGAAGTCCAACATCATCATGGTGGGACGTACGGGTACGGGCAAGACGTTGTTGGCCAAGACCATCGCTCGTATGCTCAACGTGCCTTTCGCCATTGTTGATGCCACGGTACTCACCGAGGCCGGCTATGTGGGCGAGGACATCGAGAGCATCCTGACCCGTCTGCTCCAGGCGTGCGACTACAACGTCAAGCAGGCCGAGCGCGGCATCGTCTTCATCGACGAGATTGACAAGATTGCCCGCAAGGGCGACAACCCCAGCATCACTCGCGACGTGTCGGGCGAAGGTGTGCAGCAGGGCCTCCTCAAGTTGCTGGAGGGCAGCAAGGTGGGTGTACCCCCTCAGGGCGGTCGTAAGCACCCCGAGCAGAAGCTCATCGAGGTCGATACCACCAATATCCTCTTCATCTGCGGCGGTGCCTTCGACGGCATCGAGCAGAAGATTGCGGCTCGTCTCAACACCCGCAGCGTAGGTTTCGCTACCGACGACAAGCAGGTGCAGGTCGATCGCAACAACCTTCTCCAGTACATTACGCCTGCCGACCTCAAGAAGTTCGGTCTCATCCCCGAGATTATCGGTCGTCTGCCTATCCTGACCTACCTCCAGCCGCTCGATGCCGAGGCGTTGAAGCGCATCCTTACGGAACCTAAGAACGCCATCACCAAGCAGTATGTCAAGCTCTTCAAGATGGATGGCATCGACCTCACCATCGACCCCGAGGTTTATCAGCTCATCGTCGATAAGGCCATCGAGTTCAAGTTGGGCGCCCGTGGTCTTCGTGCCATCACGGAGAGCATCATGATGGATGCCATGTTCAATATGCCGTCGGAGGCCGAGAAGAAATTGCATATCACCTTGGAATATGCCCAGAAGGAGTTGGCAAAGGCCAATCTGGAGCGTATGCGGGTGGCGTAAGTAAAGGTAGTAAATTTTAGGAAGTTAACGGGAGTTAGCTGTAGATAACGGGAGTTAACTGACAATAGTTCAAGTTGTCGATAACTTTCGCCCGTTTTTAGTAACGTCCGTTAACTACGCAAGCGAAGCGATATCTCCAGATTACTCCTATTAACTCCTGTCAAGTGAGCAAGTCCCCAGACTTGCAAAACTTGATTTACGTAATAAAATTTATATCATTTTATAACAATGAAAAACATTTCAGTTCAGCCAGCCGATGGTCGTCTCGGCGTCCTTGTCGTTGGTCTGAGTGGTGCCGTGAGCACTACATTCATCATTGGTACTTTGGCGGCTCGCAAGGGGCTGGCTAAACCTATAGGTTCGATGTCGCAGCTCTCTTATCTCAAGGTCGGTAAGGGTGCCAACCAACGCGAGGGCCTTATCAAGGATATGGTTCCGTTGGCTTCGCTCGACCAGTTGGTCTTCGGTGGTTGGGACATCTTCCCCGATTCGGTCTATGACGGCGCCATGCATGCGCAGGTGCTTCAGGAGAAGGACATCAACCTGGTGGCCGACGAAGCCAAGGCCATCCGACCCATGAAGGCTTGCTTCGACCCGAAGTTCATCACGCGCCTCAACGGCACGTGGATCAAGGAGGGCAAGACGCGCTGGGACTTGACCGAGCAACTCCGTGCCGACATTCGTCAGTTCAAGGCCGACAACAAGTGTGAGCGCGTTGTCGTCATCTGGGCAGCTTCCACCGAGGCTTATCTCGAGATGGGCGATGTCCATAGGAACCTCCAGAAGTTCGAGGCCGAGATGCATAACCCCGACACAACCCAGATTGCTCCTTCCATGTGCTATGCCTATGCGGCCATGATGGAGGGCGCACCTTTCATCAATGGCGCTCCTGCCTTGACTGTCGATTTCCCTGCCATGTGGGAGTTGGCCGACAAGACCAACTGTCCTATCTGCGGCAAGGACTACAAGAGTGGTCAGACCATGATGAAGACGGTCCTGGCACCTGCTTTCCATGCCCGTATGCTGGGTCTCTCTGGTTGGTTCTCCACCAATATCCTGGGCAACCGCGATGGCGAGGTGCTCGACGACCCTGCGTCGTTCAAGACCAAGGAGGTATCGAAACTCTCGGTTATCGACTCTATCCTCGAACCCGAGAAGTACCCCGACCTCTATGGTGATGTCTATCACAAGGTGCGTATCAACTACTATCCACCGCGCAACGACAACAAGGAGGCGTGGGACAATATCGACATCTTCGGTTGGATGGGCTACCCCATGCAGATCAAGGTCAACTTCCTCTGTCGCGACTCCATCCTGGCGGCTCCGTTGGCGCTCGACCTCGTCCTCTTCACCGACCTGGCTAAGCGTTGTGGCATGAAGGGCATCCAGAAGTGGCTTTCTTTCTACTTCAAGTCGCCTATGCACAATCTCGACGAGGTGCCTGTTCATTCTCTTTTCGAGCAGGATGCCATGTTCCGCGACAAGCTCCGTGAGATTATTGGCGAGGAGCCATACGACTACACCTGCTGATTCTCCTTCGTGGTAGTATAGGAAGATAAAGAAGTACAAGTAGTTAAAGCCATTGCTATAGAGTGAAAAGTGTTTCGAATAGCTATAGCATTTGTCTGTTAACTCCCGCTACTATGGTTAACTCCATAAAGTTAACTCCTGATTTGAATTCCTGATAATATGTCAAAGACCGTATTCTTGCATTTTAAGTGGTGCAAAGATACGGCCTTTGTCAGTTCTATCCAAATCCGTGACTGCTATACTTTCTGCTATACTTTGCTATGGTACTATGATTATCAACGGATTGCGCGATGTTGTAACCACGAAATACGCGGATGACACGAAAAACACATCTTTCCCTGTGCCAAACCTTCGGATTTGCATATTCCATTATCCTGCTTATTTCCAATTACTTGTACTCCTTGAGCGATTATTTGCGCGGGGCTAATCCTCCCCCTAGGCAGGTCCTCGCAGCAAATCAGGAGGGTTGATAACCCTCCGCGAGAAGAAATGAGGGGGTCCTTGATGGGGTCTTCTTTATTCTCTGCTATACTATTTGCTATAGCATACTGAGAATCAATGCACTAAGTCGATTTATTTGTTGCGTTGAGTACAATAACACCTCCTCCTTTTTCTTCTCTTCGCGAGTAAGTCCGTAAAAGTCCTTAAACAAAGACCTCGCTCACTTTTTTGTCTTATTCCATTTTGCTATCTTGATATATCAACTTGCAGCTAATTTCTCTGAATTTCCTCGGGGAAATCCAAAAATATGCCAGTTTATAAAGTTAATTTTATAAAATTACCATGTTTTTATAAACTTAACTTTATAAAGTGACCTTTCCCCCCTTGAGTATATTGGAACATCAGAAAGAATACCAAGAAACAAGAGAGGTGTCGTAGTGTGTTGTTTCCATTGACAAAGTCTCCGGCATTTGCTAATTTGCAAATGTCGGAGATTCTTTTTGAGATAGAACTTTTACAATTGACTTTCAGAGAGTTTTGTGTGCGATATGCAAATTTTAATGAATAGCCTCTGGAGTTCTTGCAATACACCAATTTAACATTCCTTGTCCAATTATTTCCCAGTTTCTTTTTTGAAAATTATATAAAATTGGATCAGGAACATTGCCACGATTAATAAGATTAAGAACTAGATTAATAGTGCCAGTGCCTCCTATCAATTCTGGATAGATTTTTTCCTTGTCTTGCAAGGAATCAACAAACTTGTCAAAATCTGGCTGGGTTGCCATAAATTCGTCGTTCTGCTGATAACACATTTTTGCAAATGACTGGAGTTTAGGTGATTTGCGGTATTCTTCATTTTTTATTATACCCTTCTTAAAGTCAAAATATGGCAAAATATTTTCTGCCTCTTTTTTTAAATAATCAAACGCCTTTTTTCTTCGTTCGTGATTTGCACGTTCAGGTCCTGTAGTCCAATTAGGGAATTCTATATCTACATAATTTAATGGTACCAAATTTTCCAATTCATGAACTTTTAAAGGAATCAACTTGAATAAAACATTTCCATCACCGATTCCCTTACATTTGCCATATGTGCTTTTGTCTTTTTCAGGATCTTCTGGATAGCGACAATCTGTATCCACAATAGATAGGGTAATATGATCATCTTTTAACTCATTAAAGATGTTCTTATGGGTATTAATTCCACCTCCATCTACTTTGTGAAATGCACGATGCACGTTTATCCTTAATTGCTTAATGTACCATTTTAGAATAAAAGAATAGAACTCTGCATCATATAGAAATTCACAAACAAGGGCAGTCTTATTGGTTGTCTCTAGAGGAATCAATCTGTTATATTCAACTTGTGCAATCGTTTTGTCCCCTTCTGTTCTAATAGGTGCGGCGTTTGTCACAACTTCCACATAATAATTCACAAAAGGTGGTACAACTTCAAATGCAATATTTTGGTATATTTTATTAAACAATGACCCCACTATAGAGTCAGATGCGAACGTTTCCCTAAAATGTGTTATTGCTTCTATATCTCCAATAAGCGCATGGTGTCCGTTCGCAGTTTGTAAGGCCAAATTATTAATTGCAGTGTGTATTTCGCTGTATCTGGAATCATCATCTTTAACAATAAGCGAATTGGTCAAGTAGAAAAGCATATCAATCGTCTAAAGGATCAAAAAAACCATAAGGCCAATCTTTTAATTGACCATTCTCTGTAAATGATATTTGTTTTATGAAACTATTTTTTAATTCTTCGTCTTTTTGAAATATTAATACATTAATATCTTCTGGTGCAATCTTTCCCTCTCTAATTCTTCTGCCTAACCTGTTGATTAATGCTTGACTATGAGTTTCGATAATTAGCGTAGCACTACTATCTGCTTCTCGGGTAAAGTTAATTGTTTTTACTAAAGTGTCTGCAATTTTTGCTTGCATAGCAGGATGTAAATGTAGTTCTGGCTGTTCCATCAAGATGGTTGTCTTGTCGAACTCCTTAAATCTAAATCTTGAATAATAGCCTGCATTATTTGCCGCTGCAAAAGTGGTATGCCATAACTTAGTAATAATAGGTAAAACTTGTGAATATCCATATCCAACATCTGCAATGTTGAAATCACCATTTTGAGTTTTGATTTTTAGACTCTTCATGCCAGATTCTGTTGGTACATCAACAGTAATCCCCAAAACTTCAAAAACAAATTTGTCGTAATCTTCTTTTTCTTTTGGTTTTAAAGATGCAACAAATTCCAACAAATTATGACCACTTGGATCAACTGCTTGTACTTGCAGACCTTGGATTCGATAAAACCTGTCAGCTTCAGCTCTCATTGGTGCTATATAATCACAGGAATGATAGAAATTTGCTAATTCCCTATTTATCGAATCAATTATAACATTTAATTTTAAAAGGAGGAAATAGTTATAAATAGTACAAAATTCTGAAGTAGAAATGCTCCAGTTCTGAATGCTTTTTTTGAATGATTTAATGTCGGAACTGCTCTTCAATTGTTTTAAGAATTCTGCTTTTCCCAAGCTAGGACAACAAAGGATTTGCTCTAGTCTTTGATTGTTCCGTAGTCTTCCATTGCAATGGTTTTTAAACATTGAAACTAATTTCCCTGTTATTAGATCAACTGCTGAATCCCCGTCTTCATTCAATTTTGTTGATGAAATAAATGATGGAAGAATAGCAAAAGCCGTATTGAAATTGAAAGTGAAACGATCGGGGATTTCAACCTTTTCGTTATTTATAACGCATTCAATGTTTTCGTTTCTTCCCTTTACAGAAAGTTCGTATGATACAGATTTAAGATTTATTCTTACGCTTTCTATAAAAGTGCCTTTTGAATCGTCTTTTAATGAAAAAGATATATATACTTCCTCTAATTCTTTGAAACTTAGTGATTCTACATTTGGATAGAAATTTCGTCTTAATGCAACACCGATATTAGACATTTTGTACGAAAATGTGATTCCTTCTAGTTCCGATGCGTATTTGTTCTTTGCTGTTTTATAATCTCCAAAATCGACAAAAGAGGTGTCAAACCAAGCAACGGGTCCTCTCAGTTTCTTATCTACTGATTGAGAGAAGAGCGGAAAACTTCTCAAAAACGTACTTTTCCCAGAACTGTTCGCTCCAACCAATATCATTATTGGTTTCAGTTCAATATCAGACGAATCCTTTATGCTTCGAAGATTCTGAATCCTTAATTCGTTTATCATATGAACGTATTGTTATTTGGTAAATTTACTAAAGTCATAAAAAATATTTCAATAAGTAATTAGAGAAATATAATAAGATCAATATGTTTTTTTTACTTTGGTTAATCTATTTATTAATATTGATTCACTACTGTCCCGTTAAAAAACAGAATGTCCTTTTCAAATGGTTGAACCGCAGATAGTTATAAGCGATTTTAAAGTGCACGGATTTGATTTTCAATTCATTCGAGTATGGGGTTGTTAGTTCGAGGCTATACCCTCTAGGAGACATTAGAATATGTTTTTTGTCTTTAGTACTTAGTATTTTTGAACTCGTCCCAATTTTAACGGGACACTAATGATATTGATTTATAAATGAGAATATAAAATTCATATAATCCTTTTTTTGACATCAATACCCAAAAATAGAGAGAACCGCCCAAGCCATTGGCAAAAGCGCTGACGCTTTTCAACCAACTCTTAGGTTTCTTTTCTTCAAGCATCAACTTGAAATCGTATGCACTACATTCTGCGATTAGAGTATTAAGATTCATTGTAATAATGATGAAGCGTGAAGTTCGTTTTTTCGTGGAACGATTGCAAATATAAGGAAATAATTGGAAAAATGACAATAAATAAGGAAAAATTGTGTATTATTATGTGTTATTGAGATAAAAAATGAATTTGTGTAAACTAATATTACAAATTCTTCTCCTTTTGACTAGTGTTTTGTTCTCTGTAGCCCTCCTGCTGACGTCCTATTCTGAAGGGCAGCTGGAGAGGCGAGGAGAGATTCTGGTCCCGTATAAATGAGGTACCAGAGCGCGAGTTGAAGTGTTGCTCGGGTGTAGCTGAATAGGACCGGTAGATGATAAGGAGATGAAGAAGGCGACGCAGGGGTGCGCCGTCTTGGGGGAAGAAATAGTGTCGGGGGTGGACCTCTGAGCCTTATCCTTGCACCTCGACGATGATGCGGTTGTAGGCGACCAGGTGGTGAGGGCCTTGGTCATGTACTTCGAGGAGGAGGTGGTAGGTGGCACGGGTGACGTCGGCGGGGAGGGTGAACTGGAGCTGGGGCGAGGTGGTGTCCGTCAATGGAAAAGGGGAGAACGCCTATCCTGCATTCCTGACGTTCTTCCTACTATATTTTGTGCCTTTTTTGGTGTGTAACCTTGATAATGTGGTTCGCCATTGACAATATCGTCATTCGTTTTCTTTTCCCATACCTCCTTCTTCCTTCCATGTTCCCATTCTCCCATTCTTTGCCATAACATTTATTTCAATAAGGTTCGACCTCCCGTATCTTCCAAAATGCGCATCTGTTGAATTGCTATCTGATTGAGCTTGATAAGTCGTTCTGGCTGAGGCATTCCATCGTTGATGAATACGGCATTGAGGTTTTCCATGTTCGACAGACAGATGAGTTCGTTGATGCTGGCATAGTCACGGATATTTCCTTTCTTGTCGGGATTTGCATCGCGCCACTCCTTTGCAGTCATGCCAAACATTGCAACATTCAAGACATCGGCTTCTTCTGCATAGATGAGTGATTTGTGATACGCATCAATCTCTTCAGGCACGATATTCTGCTTTATGGCATCGGTATGAATACGATAGTTGAGCTTTGAGAGTTCACGTTTGACCGACCATCCAATTTGTTTCTGTTCTTCTTCCTTGAGACGCTGGAATTCCTTGACGAGATAAAGTTTGAATTCCACAGAAATCCAAGATGCAAATTCATATCTGTGCGTGCGTAAGTACCTCCGTAACGACCAGCCATTGCTACAAGTCCTTTTGCATTTGTTGATTCTATCCATCTTGATGGCGACATTGTGAAAGCATTGAGTCCTGCCTCTTTTCTAAACCCTTCGAATTCGAGGGGGTTAAAACAAGGATTGAATAGTTGTTCCCAAACACCCAGGAATTCTATCGTGTTGCGATTGCGCATCCAATTTGCTATTACGCCATTTGGGTCACTACTATTTTTCTGGCGTGCAATATCTGTAATGCAAACAAAGTCCTCTCCTTCGTGTTTAATTGTACGAACTGTTGCGTCCTTTACTTCTATATTTGTAACTTTCTTTGCCATAATTATTCGAAGGTTTCTCCTATAAAGGGTTCAATATAAGTAATATTTCTTCTTTCGCCAAATTCCTTTGGCAGTATGCTTCAAGCTGATCTAAGAGTTGTCCCTTGCCTCCAGCCCACTTGACAAATGGTTTCGCTTTTGTCATACGTTTATAGAATATACGGTATCAATTCAGCAGCAAAGATATTGAAATATTTTGGAACCTCAAAATATAATCAAGAAAAAATCTCTTCATCCCCTTGTTTTACTCTAAGCATCTCCTTACGTCCTACCGCTCACCCTATATTCAGCAGCGCATGAGGAGTGCTGAATCCTGTCAATGGAAAATATATGACCCGCCCGGAAGTTTTCCAGACGGGTCATATATTTTCCTGTTGGCTTATGATTATCCTAAAATCATAGGTTGCGAAACCTCGAAGCGTAAGCCAAGCGCACTGAGTATGCGGAGAAACATGCCAGCGCCAGGTTCTACGCTACCGTTTTCGATGCGCGAGATATATGACTTGTTGGTACCGACGCGTAAAGCCAGTTCCTGCTGAGTGACTTTTTCCCGTTTGCGGGCTTCGCTGATAATCTGGCCAACACAATAGGCATAAGCCTCCTTGCGGAAAGTCTCGCGCTCAGGAGTGCCCACTTTACCAAAGCGTTCATCCATCATCGCATCTACGCTCATTAGGTCATTCCTTTCTTGCATAATATTCCTTTTTTAATTGTATCGCCTTGTTGATTTCCTTTTCAGGCGTCTTTTGCGTCTTTTTTTGAAATCCATTGAAAAGAATCACTACGTTTCCGTTGTCAAAGATAAAGAATACTCGAAAGATGTTGCCACCATGTTCTGCTCTAAGTTCGTAGATTTCATCCCGTAAGTATTTGACAAAACGCGCATTAACGCGCTCTTGTGTCTTTAGCATATCAATAACGTAGAACACTTTTCTGGCTTCTGCGTCCGTCAGAGAGTCTATGAAATCTTTGAAATAAGACTTGTATGCAGATATGATTCTTTCCTGTTTCATAGTGCAAAGATATATAAAAGTTTTCATATCAGGCAACTTTTCTGTCCAAATAATACTTTTTTTGATGATTTTTCGGTATAATATGTTAGAAACATTATGCAATCTCCCTTTTTGTGACAGATAACTGATCATCCGTTGACCTACCGCTGTCGTCCTATTCAGCAGCGCATGAGGAGTGCCTGAAATGACCTCAGGTCCCCCACAGGTCCCCAGTTTTAGGGGAGCTGCGGGGGACCTGAGCAGTAGCTGCGGGTGTGCTCATGCCCTGCTGAGTATAGGAACGACGGTGGGTGATAAGGGGGTTGGTGGATTCGATGGGGCAGTGAGAACGACGGTCAGGGTTGCACTTCCACGATGACGCGCTTGTAGGCCAGCAGGTGGTGAGGACCTTGGTCGTGCACTTCGAGGAGGAGGTGGTGGTAGGTGCCACGGGTGACGTAGGCAGGGAGGGTGAGATGGAGTTGGGGCGAGGTCCGGGTTCGACGATGTGGGGGAACAACTGGCGGCCAAGAGCGCCAACGAAAGGAAAGAAAGGGTGTATGCGTGCATGATGGTAGTAGAAACACTTGGACCGATTGCCCGCGTCCAGCTGACTTGGCGGCGGCGGTCCGGTTGGATTATACGGCAAAGTTACACTTTTTTCGGATATTTGCAATCGATGCTGTCAATAATATCGGGGAAAAGGGTGAAATACAGCACGTTTTGCAGCAAAATTAGTAAAATTAGGAGCAAAAGTTGACAAAAACTTGGTTGTTTGGCTTATTTTTGTTATCTTTGTGGCTGTTTTTGCAATTACATTAAAATTTATTATGAAAGACAAGATTCCATACAAGACTTATTTGGCGGAGGACGAAATCCCGACCCAATGGTATAATGTGCGTGCCGATATGAAGGTGAAACCGGCTCCGTTGCTCAACCCAGCCACGTTGAAGCCCCTTTCGCTGGAAGAGATGAACCCCGTGTTCTGCGAGGAACTGAACCGCATGGAGTTGGACAACGACACCAAGTGGTTCGACATCCCGACCGAGGTGCTGGACTTCTACAAGATGTTCCGCCCGTCGCCACTCACCCGTGCCTATTTCCTGGAACGCGCATTGGGTACGCCGGCTCATATATATTATAAGTTCGAGGGCAACAACACCTCGGGCAGCCACAAGTTGAACTCGGCCATCGCGCAGGCTTATTGTGCTAAGAAACAGGGCCTGAAGGGTGTCACTACCGAGACCGGCGCCGGTCAGTGGGGCACGGCCCTCTCGATGGCATGTGCCTTCCTGGGCCTGGATTGCAAGGTCTATATGGTGAAGTGCTCCTACGAGCAGAAGCCTTTCCGCCGTGAGGTGATGCGTACTTATGGTGCCAACGTCACTCCTTCGCCAAGCGACACGACTGAGATTGGCCGAAAGATCTTGGCCGAGCATCCTGGCACGACAGGTTCGTTGGGTTGTGCCATCTCGGAGGCTGTCGAAGTGGCACTCAAGACTCCGGGCTACCGCTATGTGCTGGGTTCGGTGCTCAACCAGGTGCTTATTCACCAGACTATCATCGGATTGGAGGTACAGAAGGCCCTCCAGAAGATTGGCGAGAAGGCCGACATCATCATCGGTTGCGCGGGTGGCGGTTCTAACCTCGGTGGCTTGGCCACACCTTTCATTGGCGAGATGCTCCGTGGCGAGGCACAGTATCGCATCATTGCTGTCGAACCTGCCTCTTGCCCCAGCTTCACGCGCGGTAAGTTTGCTTACGACTATGCCGACACGGGTCGCATCTGTCCGTTGGCCAAGATGTACACCTTGGGCAGCCAGTTCATTCCATCGGCCAGCCACGCCGGCGGTTTGCGTTTCCATGGCATGAGTCCTATCCTGTCGCAGTTGTACCACGATGGTCTCTTCGAGGCCCGCGCAGTGGAACAGACTTCGGTCTTCGAGGCAGCCGAACTCTTTGCCCGCACCGAGGGTATCCTCCCTGCTCCAGAGTCGAGCCACGCCATCCGCGCCACGATTGACGAGGCACTCAAGTGCAAGGAGACCGGCGAGGCCAAGAATATCGTGCTGGGTCTGACCGGCACCGGTTACTTCGACCTCAAGGCCTACGAGCAGTTCAACAACAAGACCATGTCCGACGTCCTCCCTACCGACGAGGAGTTGGCTCAGGCCTTTGCCAAGTTGCCAGAGATTAAGTAAATCTGTAAAGTATATACAGAATCGGGCGAAATCGATGTGTTTTTATGTCGATTTCGCCCGATTTAGGTTAGTTTTGGGCGAAATCGATGTGTTTTTGTGTCGATTTCGCCCGATTCGTATGGTAAGTACGTGTTCTAAAGGAGGGTATTTTGCTGTCTGTTTAGGCTATTTTTTGTCTAAATGGGTAGTAATAAGCGAGTTTTAGTATTGACGGTCGGAGAAATGGAGAAAGTAAAAACAAAGCGCCCAAAGGATTTTCCTCTGGGCGCTTTGAGTTATTTACAAAGTCTGAGTTTATTTCGGCCTTGTGCCGATGTCATTCACCAAGGATTTCCTGCAATTCGGCATTGGAGATGATGATGTCAACGGGTTCATCAACGCCTTCGGCCGAATAGCGGTAGCCCAAACCTTTGCCAGCCTCGACAATCAACTTGAAGAAAACCTTATCGACTGCACCATTAAGCGTCTTGATCGAATTCACGATGTTCTCCTTCACGGTTGCAGCATTGGCCGAAATCATTTTCAAGGTTGGCTCATCGTTCACCGATGCCAAATAGAACACTACGTCGCCGCAATCCTCTACTTGGGTTAACACGATGCCCGAGCCTGTGTCGAGTGGCATCTGCGAGTTGGTCGAAGCAAGGGCTGCACTCAACTTCTCGCTGCTTGTAGTTGCACCTTTTTTCAAGTTCTCCTGCAATTCGGCGGCAGTCAACGTCGTCGAGAACTCCTTGCCGGATGTCTTACCTTTATAGATATAGCGCACGTCGGCCTTGGCTTCAATCACCATGTCGAGAAATGTCTTCGTGTTGGCATCTGGGTTTTGGAACATGGCCAATACACTGTTTTTTTGAGCCTCTGGATTGGCTGTCATGTTGTCTATGTTGACATAATCCTCGTCCACGGTGTAGTAATAGACGACAGTATTGTTCTCGTAAGAGGCATGCGTCAGCTCCATCGCGATGCTCAACGATTGTGGACATTGTGCGTCAACGGCACTGACGGCTAATTTTAACTTGGTGTTTCCCGAGCAACTGCAAGTCAACAGGACAACACTCACCAGAGTCACGAAGACCCGACTAAAAAAATTCTTTTTCATGAAATTAATACTACGGTTTATATTTATATAGGTTTATATTAAGGTTGTTTTTTACTGTTGGACGACACAATTATCAACGTAGTTTTTAAGGAGTTAATGGGAGTTATCGCTTCGCTTAGGGAGTTGACCTACAATACTATAGAGGATAGAAAACATATTGTTTAGCTTAAACATTTGTCCGTTAACTCCACAGGCGCAGCCTGTTAACTCCAGCTAACTCCTGTTAACTCCTTAAAAAATATCATTTAACGACACACTGGCTGCTGGCGGTTCGACCCGAGATGGTGGCATCGTACATGGCTTCGGCATGGATGGAAGGCATGTAGTATTGACCGGAATAGGTGGCCGAAAGGTGCAGGTCGATGGTGACGACCTTGCCGTTGCCGAAGCGGTCGATGTAGGAGAGCAGACGGTCGTCGCGCTGATCCTGATAGCTGACTTCGCCAGAGGGTTGAGTACCAAGAATTTCCCACCCAGCAGGAACGATGTGGGTGATGGCGACATTCTCTATCTCCTTGCCTGTGGTGTTGCGGATAGTGAAGTGCGCCTTGAACGTCGTGCTCTGGGTCAGGGTCGATGGGTCCAGCGGAGAACCGTCTTCGCTAAGGTAGGTGACGGCGAGTTGCAGACCGCTCTCGGCAGCCTCGACAGGACATTGCGTAGCGAGACCTTGTGTGGTGGCAGTGAGGTAGAGCACACCCTTGTTGAGGTTCTTGACGGAGAGCTTCATGGCCTTGCCCGACATGGCTAACTCCTTGTTCCACATCTTCTTGGCGGTCTTGATGTCGTCCACCTTCTTGCCATCGGCGCTGACGGTGAACTCCATATTGACGTCCGGGTTGTTGCGTTTGTAGTATTCACCCATAGCAATGAGCGAGAGGGCCGTCGAGGCGGTAGATAGATGACTGTCGCTGAGCAGGTCCAGACGGGTCTCTTCGGCCAAGTCGTGTGCCAGATTGTCCTCCAAGTAGGTGTGTGCCAACAGTTTGGCTACACGACGTGGAAACCAGTAGGTCTCTCCTTGACGACCACTCATGCCCGTCAGTTGCTGGCAGACCTCTTTCTGTCCGTTCAGGGCATAGGCGGCACCCAGCAGACAGAGTTCGCCTTCGCTGAGGACTTTGGCATTCTCCTTCATGCGGTTCATGGCACCCTGCTCGGCTTTTTGCATCTTGGCCAATACATAAAGACTGTAGGCAGCAGGGGCAGCCGGTTTGTCGGCCGACCAGTTATTGACCTGCAAGGTGACATACGACTTGAGGCGTCGCTGCATGTCGTCGGGTACATAATATCCGCGTGCAGAGGCCTCCAGGAAGAAGTGCAGCACATAGGCCGATGCCCAGTTGTTGCTGTACTTGCCATTGGGCCAATAGGACATGCCACCTTCGGCCGTCTGGTAGTTCTTCAGGCGGTCGATGGCACGTTTCACGTTCTCCTCGGCCTCCTGTTGGTCGGCAGCACTGAGGGAGCAATAGTCTGATAGACAGAGTTGTGGGAAAGCCTTCGACGTTGTCTGTTCCACGCATCCGTGAGGATAAGCCAGCAGTTGGCTGAGACGGGAAATGAGGTTGAGCGGTTTGGTACCGGCCACATCCACCATCAGGGTCTGTTCTGTCTGACCCAGGGCGTTGAACGACTGCTCGAAAGTACCGTTGGGTTCGATACGGGCAGTGGTGATTTCGCGAAGCGTTTGACTGACGGTGCGCAGGGCAATGTCGGCAATATAAGAGGTCTTCTCGTTGCCCGAAGTGGCGCGTAAAGCGACGCGGCCCAGTTTTCCGACGGCCTCTGCCTTGATGCGGAACTGAACTGTCTGGTCACCCGCCTCGGCAAAGGTTAGCGTCTGAGTACTCTCGCCCACGACGTTGAGACCGTTGGCAGCCTCGATGGTGACTTTCACCTTGTCCATCTTTTGGGAGGCAAAGACGGTGGCAGAGACGGCCATCTCGTCACCTACACCAATCTGACGAGGCATGGTGCCAATCATCATGAGAGGGCTGCGCACGATGACAGACTTCTCGGCATTGCCATAAGCCATGCCGTCGCCAGCTACTACCATGGCGCGTACACGACCGTTGTAGTTTGGTACCGAGACATCGTGGGTGCGGGTTTCGCCCTTCTTCAACTCGAAAGGTCCAGCAAAGTAAACCATAGGACGGAAGCGGTTGACGATAGCCTTCGGACCATTGTTGAGTGCGTCGTCACCACCGATGCTGAACAGTTGTTCGATGCGGCCACCATAAGCCCCGTTGACGCGATCGTAGAAGTCCCAGAACCGTACTCCCAGTGCCTCGCGGGCATTGAAGAGGGCCCAGGCATCGGGTGTCTTGAAGTGAGTGAGGTCCAACAGACCTTCATCGACCACGGCCAAGGTATAGGCCATCGGACGACCCTCTTTCTCACTCACCTTGACCTGTACCGTGCTCATCGGACGGAACTCATCGTTGCAAGTGATGACAGGAGAGAGGTGACTCTTGGGCGACGACACTTGGACAGGGATGATGCCATACAGGCGAATAGGCATGTCGTTGACGGTCTGGTCGTAACGTTGCACCAGAGAGGCAGCGATATAGACGTTCGGGGTCATCTCCTCGGTCACGTCCAAGGCAATCTCTGTGTTGCCCTGAGCGCATTCGTAGGTATCCATGTGCAGGATCTTGGAACCGTTGCAGATGGCGATGATGGCACGACTACCCAGTTCGGAAGGGAAGTTGAGGTGAATCTTCTCGCCTGGAGCATACTCCTTCTTGTCGGTGGTGAGCGAAAGGGCGGAGGCATTGTCCTTGCCCTCGGTGCTGCGACGAGAGGTCATCCATGGCCAGTCGAAGTAACTCAAAACGCTGGTGGAGTGACCGCTGGTGCCATTTTTTGCCACGATGAGATAGGTGCCCCAGTTGCCCTCCGAGAAGTTGAGTTGGAAGGTGCCGGTACCGTCTTCGCCCAGGCGAATCTTCATGTCCTTGACGGAGGTATGGTAGCTCGACGAGGTGTACCCCACCATGTCGTAACGCGTTGAGCGCCACCACCAATACCAATCGACCTTATAGACGTTGACGTCGACAGAGGCATTGCGGACAGGCTTGCCGTTCTTATCGACGCAGACCAAGGAATAGGTATGGTTCTTGTCGGTATCGAGGTGCGACTGCTTGGTTTGGGCAGGTGCCTTGATGCCCACAAACTCAGAGTAAGGGGCAACGAGAGCCTGTGTCACGTCGGTACTGAATTCACCCGAGGGTTCATAGACATGGGTCACGAGGTTGCACTTCAACATACCCGGCGCGGTCTTGCCGGTGTTGAGGGTGAAGTCGAAATGGCCCTTGCCCGACTCGCCGACGTTGCCGCTCTTCAGTTCCTGTTCGCTGGTCTCGAACTGTTTGGTCTGGTCGTCGAAGAGATAATCCTTGTATTGGTCGAACGAGGTCTTGGCCTCGACGATGGTGGCATTGATGTCATATTTCAAACCGCTGGCCTTGCTACCATTGAGCCACTCGGTGAAGATTTCCGCCTTGTTGGTGCCGTTGGCAAGAGGTCCGTCGGGCAGGGTGAGGTCAATCTTGAGTCGGTTGGGCTTGATGGTCTCGATGCGGAGGTTCTTGCTGAAGGTCACACCGCCCACATTGACTTGTGCCGACCAGATACCCGTGGGAGCATCTTCGGCCGTTGGAATGTTGAAAGCGTAGAGACCCAAGGTGCCCGAGGTCTTGACCAACCGGTTCACCTCCTGACCCAGCGGGTTGAAGAGGGTCAGGGTGACGGGATGATCCTTGGGCAGCGAGTTGGCGCGGTCGTTGAGCATGAAACCGATATGGAGGGTGTCACCTGGACGCCATACGCCTCGTTCGCCATAGATGAAACCTTTCAGTCCGCGTTCTATCTGGTTACCCGACACATCGAAGGTGCTTGTGTTAAGCGCCTGATAATCATCGATGTTCATGTACGAGACATCGTTCCCCTTCGTGGCGCGGATGAAGACGGGTTTGCCCTGTCGGGCATTATAGGTAAGGGTGGCAATACCGTTGGCTTGGGTCTTGCCCTTGGCGACAGGTTGCTGCTGTTTGTTGAAGAGTTCGACCTCGACATCGGCCAATGGTTTGGTGTCGGGCAAGTTGATGGCCGTGACATTGAGCACGTTGTCGGCACCGGCGTTGGCCGAGAGTCCGATGTTGGTGGCAAGGACGTTCTTGCCAATGGTCTTATCCTCATAGAAATAAGGCGAGCCCGGGTCCTTGCGAAGTCGGTAATAGTCGTCGGCCCACCAGTGGCGCTCGTCATAGCCCATGCCGGTATAATAATAGGAATAGGTGTCGAAGCGCGATGCCATCTTGTCGAGCAATTGGGCATCGGCGATAGCCATCTCTTCGGGTGTGGCGTGAGGCAGGGTGTCGCTCTCCCAGTCGGAGAGTCGGGCATCCAGGCTCAACTCGATGCGGTACATGGCACCTGGCTCCAACTTGACTTGGTCGGTGAGGTCGATAGCATACGTGTGCCACTCGCTGAGGTCGGTACCTTGGTTGTCGATAAAGAAAGTGGTGGCGGCAATGGGGCGTGCCGCATAAATCAGACCGTCGTTGTTCTGGAAGAGGTCACCGCGCTGCAAGAGGCTGCCCACCATGTTGCTGAAAATCTTGAAGACCATGACACGGACGCCACGCATGTGGACGGACTTGAACGGGACGAGGATGCGGTCGGACTGTGGCAGGATATTACCGTCGCCCACAAAAGCGACCTGTGGTTGGAGCACTTCGATGGTGAGCGGGATGGTAATCTGCTCTTCGGGCGTGTCGCCGTTGCGGCTGCGTAACGCCTTGTCGATGATGATGTTGACGTGTTCGCCTTCGCGCAGGTTGGACTGGAGGGTCACCTTGTTGCCCTCGGCAGTAGCCTGTGTTTTCTTACCCTCGATATAGACCAGACCCTTGATGTTCTGCTTCTCGTCCAGGTTCTTGTTGAAGGTGATTTCGATGCACTTGGTCTCGGCATGTTTGCAACGGGTGCTGACGACGGTGAGGATGTTGGGATTGGGCAAATCGACCGTAGCCAAGACCTTACACCCGATGTCGAGCGTATTGTCCTGAACGGTAGTGAGTTCCAGTTTGCCGTGCGTCTTGGCGGCGACGCGTGCTTTCAACTGGTGGGTGAGACCGTCGGCAGCATGTGTCCACTCGCGGTCGCACTCCTTGGAGAGTTGTAAGTGACTGTCTATCAGTTTGGCATCTTCGACGTCGGCGGTGATGATGTTGTAGGTAATCTCGTAGCGGCCGTCGCTGGTCTCGTCGAACGACTTCATGCTGCCGCCAATGGCAAACGGACGGGTGCGGAAGTTGAATTCGAAGGTTCCACCCTTGTCGAAGAGTTTGTCCAAATCGACTTTGACGGAGTAAGGAGTGTCGCGTTTCAGGTCCTCGGCTGGGGTGAAAACCAACGTCTTGCTGTTGGCAAACGCAAACTTTCCTTCGGCCTTCGGGGTGAGGCGCATGATGGCATCGGCCTGCACCTTCTGGAGTTTCTCTTCGGGAATGTCCTGCGAGAAGATGATGCGCACTTCCGTCTTGCGGGAAATGGTGCCGCTGGTGTAGGCGGATACAAACTCATTGAAGTCGGGCGTGCCGCTGTCCTCCTGTTTCGGAGAACATTGGCAAAGGAGCAAAAGAACTCCTGCCCAAAGAATTGAAATAAGGAATTTGTACATATTGTGTGAAGTTTTATAAGTTAGTTTCCAGTTGATTTCTATTGTTTCGTGCGCTCGAATCGTCCAAGTCCGCAGGTGGATACACTCAGGATCCTACCTCGCGGTTTTTGTGCGGTTTTAACGAGGTCACTATTGCCCTATTGTACGTCTTTGATTGAATCTGACCATTATCTTGGTTCAATCAATACCCAATCGATACCCAATCGATACCGCGATAGACTGTCCGCGTAGGGGCGAGGTGGTCGGCGAGGAGGAATAGTTTCTGTTCTATTTCACCCGAAACAGGATGCTCTTCTTGGTGCCGTGGTCATCGATGATGGTGAGGGTATGATCACCTGCGGAAGGGGAGAGCGCCAACTCGTGATTGCCTTGAGTCTGACCGACATAGGTGTCGTCGATGTGCCAGAACAACGTAGCTTCGGCATCGCGGCTCACAGCTTTCATGACTACTTTTTCGGCCTTTCCACCAAAGGAGCGGGGCAGGACGACCGTCGAACCATGTTCGGGGGTGATGATGCTGAGTTGTTCTTTGCTACCGCCCTGACAGTCAGGTCGTAACGGCGGGAGAGGCCGATAGGTGGCGGTGTGCCCGGCATAGTAATATTCCTGGGTGGGAGGCAGGATGAAGCGACTTTCGGTGTGGATGTTGTTGACCGACTCGCCACTGCTGTTCACTTGCCATCGGCCATCGGCAGAAAGGTGAACCAACTGGCAATAGGGGCAAGTGCTGGTCTCTTGGCAAGACCGTGGTATCCAGAGGGTCTCGGTGTCGGCGCAGAGTTCGGAAGCCAGGTGGCCGCTGTGACGGCATATCTTGCTGTCTTTCAAGTCGTTGACGGGTTCGACAAACCAGTCGGAACCAGGCAGGGCCGTGAAGACATCGAACATCACAGGACCGGCATGTCCCACTCCGGTCAGTCCGGCACGACCTTCGCCGGTGGAGTTGCCTACCCAGACACCGACCACATAACGGGACGTCGTTCCAATGGCCCAGGCATCACGGGCTCCCCAACTGGTGCCGGTCTTCCAAGCAACCTGTTTCATGGAACTGAACTGATGCCAGTCGGCTTCTTCTTCGGGGCGGTTGAGAGCACTCATGGCACGATAGGCATACCAGATGGCTCCTGCCTGCAGGCGTGATGTGCTCCGTGGGGCGCTTCGTTTTTCTTGTAACTGGCTGAGTGTCAGTGGATGGATGTCCGACTCGTAGTACGGATGTCCTTCGTCTGCATAGTGATTCAACGTGCGCGAGAGGGAGGCATACATGCCTGCCATGTCCCAGAGGGTGCTTTCTGCACCTCCTAAGATGAGGGAGGCGCCATAATGCTCTTCGTCGTAGGTCAAGGTGGTCAATCCTGCCCAGCGCAGTACGGAGAGGAATCGGCCAATGCCATATTTGGCCAACATGCGCACCATCGGAACATTGAGGGAACGGGTCACCGCCTCGTCGGCGTGAACGATGCCGTTGTACGACTTGCTATAGTTCTGAGGGGTGAATCCGTTGAGGTTCAAGGGGGTATCGGCAAAGATCATGCGTGGCGTAATCTCTCCGTCGGACATCATGGCGGCATAGAGGACGGGTTTGAAGAGACTGCCTGTGCTGCGCGGACTCATGACATTATCTACTGACGATGTGCTTGAGGGCTGACTGCTGTTGCCTACATAGGCGAGGACGTTGCCGGTCTCTACTTCGGCGACGATGACAGCGATGTCGTTGATATAGTTCGACTTATAGCGGAGGGAATACTGGTCGGCTATCTGTTGGACCACTTGTTGCAAGCTAAGGTCGATGGTGGTGCAGACGGCTTTGCCTTTATGGCGTTGGGTCAGATGGTCCAGTAATTGCGGTGCCCGGTTGGGGATGGGCATAGGCGCTTCGGGTAGGGGTTCACAAAGCGCTAAAGTGTATTCCTGGTCGGGCAAGATGCCATTGTCGTGCAACTTGGTCAACAGGGCGTTGCGTTTGGCTTGCAACTGTGAGCGGTTGCGGCTCAGGTGAATGAGTGCTGGCGAATTGGGCAAAACGGCCAAGGTGGCATGTTCGGCCCAGGTCAGGTTGGAGGCATCGCGACCGAAGTAACGCCAGGCAGCGGCGTTCAGTCCTACGGTGTTGCCTCCGAATGGGGCATGTGAAGCATAGAGGCGAAGGATGTCGTTCTTGCTGTAAGTCAATTCAATATCGATGGCCCAAAGTGCTTCGATGAACTTCTGCCCTAATGTGCGTTTCTGGTTGCCCCGAGCCATGCGTGCCAACTGCATGGTGAGGGTACTGCCGCCTTCCGAGACTTGTCCCTGCCGGATATTGGCAAGCAGGGCACGGCAGATGGCGATTGGATCTATTCCCCAATGATATCGAAACCTGCGGTCCTCGCAAGTAACGATACATTGGGCAAATTTATAGGGGATGCTGTCTGCTTTGGGGAAACGCCATTGCTCGTCGTCGGCAATGCGTGCTCCAATCAGATTCCCTTGATAGTCAGTAACAACGGTGGCCGTCGGACTGTCGAACAAGGGACGCGGCACCCAAAGGTGTAGTGCTATGAGGGCAGACAAAAGAAGTCCTGCCGAGATGACCCAACGTCGCTTTTGCTTGACCCTCATAGTCTATTGGTACAATCTTATAATTGGAGGGAAAGGGTGACTACACTGTGGGCTGGGATGGTCACGGTCATGGTGCCATCCTTCTTGACCTTGTAGTCCTTGAATGCCTGTGTGCTGACGGCATTGGGGGTGCCGAAGTCGTTGTGTGCATGTACATCCTTGGAAGTCAGCACTTCGGCGTTCTTCACGGCTCCGCACTTCTTGCCGTCCAGGTTGACAGCTACGACGTGGCTCTTGGCTACATCGAGGTTGCTCAGACTGATGGAGAGGACACCCTCCTTGACCGAGGCCGACTGAGAGACAACAGGAACTTGCTCTTTGTCGTTGACACGAATCTTTTCGCAGGTCAGTTCGCCGGGGACGAACTTGCCCTCCTTATGTGCCTTGTACATCTTGAAGACGTAATAGGTAGGGGTGAGCACGCATCCGTCTTCGGGGTTCTTCTCGTTGGTCAATATCATGGACTGTAACACGTTGACTACCTGAGCAATATTGGCCATCTTGACACGGTCGGTGTACTTGTGGAAGATGTCGAGCGAGGAAGCAGCAATGACGGCGTCGCGCATGGTGTTCTGCTGATAGAGCCAACCCGGATTGGTACCTGGTTCTACATTGTACCAGGTGCCCCACTCGTCGAACATGATAGCGACATTCTTCTTGGGGTCATACTTGTCCATCACGGCACAATGCTTGCGGATGATGTCCTCAATCTCCAACGACTTGGAGACAATCTCGTAATATTGCTGGTCGTTGTACTGAAGGGCGGAACCCTTCTTGCCCATCGGGATGCCGGTGATCGGGTCATCCTCCGTGCCCCAGTCACGTACGGCATAGAAGTGAACCGAGATACCGTCCATGTTGTGACGGCACTCCTTCATGGCCACGTCCATCCAATGGGTGTCACCACCATTGGCGCCCGAGGCAATACGGAACAGACGGTTCTCACCATAGTTGCGTGCGTAGGTATTGTAACGGCGATAGAGGTTGGTGTAATACTCAATCTTCATGTTGCCGCCGCAACCCCACGATTCGTTGCCCACACCAAAGTACTTGACGTTCCATGGTTTCTCGCGACCGTTCTTGCGGCGCAGTTCTGCCATGGTGCTGTTGGTGTCGCTGTTCATATATTCCACCCACTTGGCCATTTCTTCGACGGTGCCGGAACCGACATTGCCGGAGATGTAGGGCTCGATGCCAAGCATCTCGCACAGGTTCAGGAACTCGTGGGTGCCGAAGGAGTTGTCCTCTACGGTGCTGCCCCAGTTGTTGTTCACGAGCTTCTTGCGGTTTTCCTGCGGGCCGATGCCGTCCATCCAGTGGTATTCGTCGGCGAAGCAGCCGCCGGGCCAGCGGAGCACGGGAATCTTCAGAGCCTTGAAGGCCTCCAGCACGTCCGTACGGTAGCCGTCCACGTTGGGGATAGGGGAGTCCTTGCCCACCCAGATGCCCTCGTAGATGCATTTTCCGAGGTGTTCGGAGAATTGTCCGTAGATTTCGGCCGGGATGACCGGCTGGTCCTGCGCCGTCTCATGGACCGCGACCTTGATCTGGGCGGTGGCGGTCAGGGTGGTGGCGAGGACGGCAAAGAAGGTCAATGTTTTTTTCATATCGGTTCGGATATCGGTAATCGGTGTTTTGATTATCAAACTTAAGGATTATTTATTATATTTGAAAAAATTAACGGCCAGAATCATGGAACAGAAACACCTCTTTCTCTCACTTTGGGTTCTCGTGCTCTCCCTGACCTGCTTCGCCCAGCCCCACCGCATGGACATCGACCTCAAGAAGGTCGGGGCGCCCATCCAGCCGACGATGTACGGAATCTTTTTCGAGGACATCAACTTTGCGGCCGACGGCGGCCTGTACGCCGAGCTCGTGAAAAACCGCTCCTTCGAGTTCCCGAACGACCCGCTCCAGGGCTGGAAGGCCTTCGGAACGGTGGAAGTGCGCGACGACGGTCCCTTCGAGCGCTGCCCGCACTATGTGCGTCTTGTCGACCCCGGCCATCCCCACAAGTGGACCGGCCTGGACAACGAAGGATTCTTCGGCATCGGCGTGAAGGGCGGGGAGACCTACCGCTTCACAGTCTGGGCCCGCGTT
>CACYQQ010000011.1 GCA_902776605.1 uncultured Bacteroidales bacterium
CACATTATGACGACAACAGCACCGAGGTGGTCACCAGTCAGGCCACCTTCTCCGTCCCCGACATGACAACGGCAGGCGAAAAGACAGTAACGGTGAGCTACACCGAGAACGGCGTCACCAAGCAGGCGACCTTCACCGTGGAGGTCTATGCCCCCGACTACCTCTTCTACGAGTCGTTCAATTCAAACGCAGGCAAGGGTGGTAACGATGGTATTTGGAACAATAGTGGAGGCGAATCTGCCGTTTATGACAACGACGGTTGGACATCCAAAGGTTCAATTTATAATGCCAACGCATGCGTACGCGTCGGAGCTTCTACTTCGGGGCTTAAATATATCACGACCCCTGAAATTGAGATTAATGGCACGGCCAAGTTGACCTTCCGTGCCGCACCTTGGAAAGACGATACCGCCATACTCCGCGTCAGCGTCACCTTTGGTAAGATTAGCAGCATTCCCATCTCCGAAGGAGCTACCAACCAGATTAATTTAGAGACCGTCGCCGACCAGTGGACTGACTTCACCCTCTACCTGAGTGATGTTACAACCAGCACCAAGATTAGCTTCGAATGGATTAATTCGACCAAGAATCGCTTCTTCCTGGACGAGGTGAAAGTGGTGGCCTACACGCCATCGCCATTGAGCAGCATCACCCTCAGCGGTACACCGACCACGACTACATACGAGGTGGGCGATACGTTCGACCGCGCGGGCATCGTCGCCACCGCCCACTTTGAGGACGAGAGCGAAGCCGTCGTCACCAACAGTTGCACATGGACCATCGAACCCGAGACATTGACCTCCGCCGGCACCACCAACGTCAGTGTGACTGCCGCCATCGGTGGAAAGAGTGCCACCCAGAGCTACCAGGTTACCGTAACACGAAAGGAAGCCAGCATCGCCATCGACGACCTGGAGGTGGGCGTGAACGGCACCATTGCCATCGAAGCCACCACTACACCCGAAGAGGCAGAACTCACCTACCAAGTCACCGAGGGTGAAGGGGTTATCTCCATCACAGACGGAGTCATTAAGGGTCTGACCACCGGCACCGCTACCGTCACTGCCCACTTTGCCGGCAACGACGAATATGCCGCAGCCGAGGCTATCTTCACCGTCACCGTCGATGCCTTCCAGGTAGCCAGCATCACGGAGTTCACGAAAAATTCGCCAATTTCGGGTGTTTCGGGCTCATTCGGACAGGACAATGCCATTGCTTATCAAGGATACAAAGGTTTAGCTTCGACCGATCCAGATATCTTTAATAAATGTCTCCGCCTCTATCAAGCCACAGCAACAAGCTCTTACGGCGGTTATATTGAACTGACAGGTACGGTCGGTGTCACCATCAAGCAAGTGACCATCACAACAGGCACCTCATACAATACCACAGTGGGCGTAGCTGTTGATGATGAAGCAGCACCTACCTCTGGAACGTCGGTAAACAAGAGTTCCGACTTTACAGTCAGCGGCCTCTCATGTGAATCTGTTCGTCTGTACTGCATGGGCGCAGATAAGAACTCACGTCTGGATATTGCCGCCATCACCGTGAAGTACGAGAAGTCGAGCATCACTTTGGAGAGCATTTCTGTCGATGTGACCAACGCCCAGACCGAGTTCGTGCAGAACACGACATTCAACCACACGGGAGCCATCGTTACCGCCCATTATTCGAACGGCGAAGACCAGGATGTGACCGCCCAGGCAACCTTCTCGACCCCCGACATGAACATCACGGGCGAAACCACGGTCACGGTATCGTACAACGGGAAAACGACGTCATACGACATAAATATCGTCCCCGAGGTTGTGACAGCCCTTGCCTTGAGCGGCAACTATCCGACCCGCTTCCACTTCGGTCTGGATTACATCCACAGCGGCATGACGGTGACTGCCACCTACAACAGTGGTCGCACCGCCAACGTGACCGAGGAGGCCGAATATGCCGAACCAGACATGTTCACCCCTGGCCGACAGACCGTGACCATCTCGTACGGCGGACAGGAAGTGACCTACCAGATCCTGGTGCTCGACCCAGCCGTCTGCTTCTACGAGTCGTTCGACCTGTGCGCCGGCACAGGTGCCAACGATGGAGATTGGGGCAAAGGCATTGCCTCTGCCACAGCTAAAACTGACGAATCGGATTGGACGCTCACCAAGGCCAACGGTGCATATCAGTGTCTCAAGTTAGGCACCACTGGAGCCGCAGGTTCGGCCACCACCCCCGAGATTTATCTGTCGGCCGACGACACTTACATCTTGACCTTCCGTGCCGCTGCTTGGTTGTCGGACGAGACCAACAAGAGCATCACCCTCACCGCCACCAATGCCGAGTTGAGCGCCACTACCATCGAGTTGGAGAACGGCGTCTGGAACAACTACACCGTTGCCATCCGAAACGTGCAGGGCGCCGTTAAAATCACTTTTGCTTCCGTAACAGATGGCGCTAATCGTTTCTTCCTCGACGAAGTGAAAGTCAGCAACGGCTACCAGCGTGCCATCGACCTGACCGGCGTCAGCAACAAGTGGGGCACTATCTGTCTGAACCAGCGCGTTGCCCCCGAAGAGCGTAGCGGCGCCCAGTTCTACAATGTGGCAGCCGTCATCGTGGAGGGGGCACCCGTCGTAGTGGGAAGTCCTGACAATCGCGTCCTAACGAGAGGTGGTTTCGGTCAGGTGGTCGGCATCCTGCTGGAGGAAGAGACCGACACCCTCGAAGCTGGCAAACCCTATATCTTCAATGCCTACGCACCAACATTGGCCTGTGCCTTCCACGGACTGGACTATGCCACAGAGGCTATCCCAGCCACGGGTCTGGTGGGTAACCTCACGGGCACCGACATGACCGTGGCCGATGGCAATTACCTGTTGGGCAACAACCAGTTCCACCTGGTGAACGGAGCCGATGCCTATATCGGCAACAACCGCGCCTACATCAGTTTGAACGGCGTTCCCGCTGTCTTGCCAAGCACCGAGATGGCCGCCAACCAAGTCCGTTTCTTCCTGGACGGCACCATCGAGGGTGACTATACCACCGCCATCGAGGGCATCGAACAAACGGCGACAGCCAACGGCACCGTCTTTAACCTACAGGGTCAGCGTGCCAACGAATTGCAGCGTGGCCAGTTGTATATCCGTAACGGCAAGACGTTTGTTGTGAAGTAACCAGAATATTAACGGGGACTCCCTTTTGCGGAGTCCCCTGACTACTACTGATATGTTGAAATATTATCTAAAACCAAGTTTGCAGGAGGTAATCATCGAGGTTGCACCCCTCATGACCTCAGGTACAAACACTTTGGGCAGAGGTGAAGACTACACTTCCGGCAGAGTGGGTGGCGACGCCGCCGAACTCCGAAAGAATGATTGGAGCGAATACGAAGGAAACTGAAATCGCCCAGTGGGCGATTTCAGTTTCAATGAAAAATGAAAAGTGAAAAAAACGCAAACTCCAATGCGGTTAACCGAGATCGGCTAACCGTTAAATATTGACCCCCTAAACGGTAAACAATAACCCCTAAACGGTAACCTTTAACCAGTAAACGGTAACCTATAACCATTAACCGTTAACCGTTAACCCATAACCGATAACCCATTGACATCCGCACTACAACTATTATATAAGGTACAGCACGAGGATTCGGAACCTGCGTTCAGACAACTGTTCGACCAACAGTACGACCGCATGTTCCGAACCGCTTTCTACTTTCTGCAGCGCGACGATTGGGCTCAGGAAGTGGCGCTCGATGTATTGGCCGACCTCTGGAACAACCGTCACCGGATGGCGCTGCCCAACGACTTCGACCGCTACACCTTAGTGATGGTGCGCAATGCCGCCTTCAACCTCTGGAAACGGGAGCAACGGTTCGTGCACGATGCCGAGATGGAGGCCGACAAGGCTGGGCAACAGACTCCGAGCATCGAAGAACAGGCGGAGAACCAAGAGCTTTTCTTAATCTATGAGCAAGCCTTGCAAGCCCTTCCTCCCCGTTGTCGAGAGGTATGGCAACTGGTCAAGGAGGAGGGACTGAGTTATGCCGAAGTGGCGACCCAGTTGGAGATATCGACCAAGACCGTCGATGCCCAGATGCAGAAGGCGTTGAAGCACCTGCGTAGCAAAGTGGGCACCTATCTGGAACAACATGAAAGCACAAAAACAAAAAAATTACCACTTTTTTTATTTTTTTCCGTACTTGGCATAGGGATTATTCCAAGTGGCGTTGTCCTCTTGACGGATATACATTAAAACAAGTGTCGCATGTAGAAAGGAGATAAAGGAGTACAAGTAGATAAAGAAATTAAAGACAATACAATTGGCTATTCAAAAGCCATCCTACTAAGGACCATTTCAATCGTCTTTATCTCCTTTAACTTCTTTAACTTCTAAAAGGTAATCCCCTGCGAAACTTGAACATTAAAACAACAGAATGAAAAAAGCGCTACTTTTGGTAATTGGTTCGATGCTTGCCACCCTCCCGATACAGGGACAGGGGTTGCAGGGTCGGACTTTTGTGTATGGAGAAGAGGTCAAGTTGGCCCAGCCGTTGCAGATTGATACGGCCGACCATCGTCCCTTGCAACAGATCTTGGACGAGGTGCTGAAGGGCACCGACATTGACTATCGCATCACCGAGAGGCATGTCCTGCTCTTCCGACGTAAGCAGAC
The DNA here is from genome assembly GCA_902776605.1 of uncultured Bacteroidales bacterium. Taxonomy (GTDB): domain Bacteria; phylum Bacteroidota; class Bacteroidia; order Bacteroidales; family UBA3663; genus Liminaster. The sequence continues at coordinate 4,666 of CACYQQ010000011.1, forward strand.
CGAAACACCCACAACTCCTTGTACCCTACATGGTTATGTCACCGACTCCGAGTCGGGCGAGACGCTCATCGGCGCCAACGTCTATTGTCCCGCCTTGGGAGCAGGCACCGTCTCCAATGCCTATGGTTTTTACACCATGCCGATGGCCCGAGGCCGACAGGCGGTGGTCATCTCCTACGTCGGTTACGAGCCCTTGGTCACCACCATCGACGTGACGGGTGACGTGGCACAGAACTACACGTTGCAACCTGCCCAAGTGTTGCAAGAGGTAGTCGTCGAGAGTGACCGACCCGAGACGGGCGCTGCCAGCACACGCATGAGTGCTTCGACCATCTCCATCCAACAGATTCAGCAGATGCCCTCCATGTTGGGCGAGTCCGACGTTCTCAAGTCGCTCCAGATATTGCCCGGTGTGCAGACCGGTTTTGCCGGCACCAGCCAACTCAGTGTCCGAGGCGGCAACCTGGACCAGAACCTCTTCCTGCTGGACGGCATCATGCTCTACAACGTGCACCACGTGCTGGGTTTCGAGTCGGCTTTCATGCCCGATGCCGTGAAGCACGTCGATTTCTTCCGAGGTTCCTTTCCGGCCCGTTACGGTGGCCGACTCTCTTCCGTGGCCGATGTCCGCACCAAGGATGGTGACATGCAGCACTATCACGGCCTCTTCTCCATCGGACTGCTCTCCTCGCACCTCGAACTGGAGGGTCCTATCATCAAGGACCGCACCTCGTTCATGGTCTCCGCCCGCCGCAGTTACATCGACTGGCTCATCAAACTCGGCATGCGGTTGGACGACAGTGCCGACGACGTTGACAAACTCTCTCTCTATTTCTACGACCTCAACGCCAAGGTCAACCACAAGTTCAGCGACACCGACCGCCTCTTCCTGAGTTTCTACCAAGGTCAGGACGGACTCAAAGTGGCTGCCCGCTATGGCGACCACGACTCCGACCAAAACTATACCAGTGGTCGATTCGCCGAAGACCTCCATTGGGGCAACACCTTCGGTTGCGTACGTTGGAACCACCTCTACAGCCCCCAACTCTTCTCCAACCTCACCGTAGGCTACAACAGTTACCGTCTGCTCTCGGACGGCGCCAATGCCTACCGCGAGTTCGAGAAGGACAAGAAAGTGCTCGACAATAAGTTCCGCTCGAAGTTCTCCTCGGGCATCGACGACTTCATGGCCATCTACGACTTCGACTATCACCCCGCCCAGCAACATCACATCAAGTTCGGCGGTGCCTACACCCTCCACACTTTCCACCCCGAAGTGCAGAGCACGCACATCAAGTTGAAGGACGAAGAGAACGAGATAGACAACCACTACTCCTCGGGCAACCGTGACATGCACGGCAACGAGTTCGCCCTCTATGCCGAGGATGACATGACCCTCACGGACCGTTGGCAAGTCAATGCCGGCGTGCGCGGCGTGCTCTATGCCGTCGATGGCAAATGCTATCCCGACCTCGAACCCCGTCTCTCGGCCTCCTACCTCCTGACCCGCGGTCTCCGCATGAAGGCGGCCTACACCATGATGCATCAGTATGTGCTTCAGCTCACTACGTCGCAGATCAACATGCCTACCGACCTCTGGGTCTCGGTCACCAAGGAGCATGTCCCGATGGTTGCCAACCAGTTCGCCGTGGGTCTGTCGTGCGACCGCTGGCAAGGTTGGGAACTGACCATGGAGGGCTACTACAAGAACATGGAACACGTCCTGGAGTACATCGACGGTGCCTCTTTCTCGGGCAGTAGCAAGGGTTGGCAAGACAAAGTCACTCAAGGCAATGGCCGTTGCTATGGTCTGGAGTTGGGTGCCACCCGTAACATTGGTCGAACCACCGGCACCCTCTCTTACACCTGGTCCAAGTCCGACCGCTGTTTTCCCAACGGCGCCATCAACAACGGCAAGCGCTATCCCTACGAGTACGACCGCCGTCACGTCTTCCACATCTTGTTGCAACACCAGTTCACCAAGCACGTCGATTTCAATGCCTGCTGGAACTACGCCTCGGGGGGATATGCCACCATCTCGCAACAGACCACGCAATATCTCTTCCCCAGCGACAACTCCGACAACTACAACTACTCCGATGGACATATCGCCAAGACGGTAGCGGACGGCGACTACTACAGCAGCCGAAACAACTTCCGCATGAAGTCGCGCCAGCAGTTGGACCTCAGCATCAACATCCACCACACCACCAAGCACGGCGAACGTATCTGGAACTTCAGTTTGATGAACGCCTACTTCTATCGGAATCAAGACCTTGTCTGGACCGAACAGAAGCAAGTCAAGGTCGATGTCCCCGACCCGCTCCACCCCGGTCAGACGGTTAAGGAGAAACGCGACTGCCGCGTCCTCGTCCAGGCTACGGTGATTCCGTTATTGCCTTCGGCGTCATATACTTATAAGTTTTAAAGGACACAAATCGTTCGTGTCGTAACTATCGTTAATAACGTTAATATCGTTATTGCCGTTAATAACGTTACTATCGTCACAATAATCAATTTCGTCACCTATGCAACATAAATTCTTTCTTCTCATACTTGTACTCCTGTTGCTCCTTTCGGCTTGTGTCCAGAAGGATGCAGGGTACTTGCTCAATCCCGATGAACCGTCCAAGCTCATCGTCAATGTCCTGTGGAACACCAACGACAGCATGCCGTACGTCGATGTGTACCGCACGGGCGCATTGACCGTGCAGGAGGTAACCGACTATCAATGTGAACTTTACGTCAACGGTTTCCCCATACCACAACGTGCCGACAACCCCAGCTGTTTCTACTATCGTCCCCAACCAGGCGACCACGTCGAACTCCAGGTCAAGGCCGAAGGCGAGACTGCCAAGGCCACTGTGGATGTGCCGCAACCCCTTATCATCGAGGGCATGGACACGCTCCATGTCCGCAAAATGCAGAGTCACGACAGCGACAAGACCGACCCCTATGTCCGCTTCCTGATTCATGTCCGTCAACCCGAAGGCATGCGCGGCATGCAGTTCTTCCGCCTGGAGCACGAACGGCAGGTCTGGGCTTTCGGGGGAGGCAGCGAAGGTCCAGAATACCGCGAGGGCAAATACTACTATGTCGTTCATTACTACTACAATAGAGACCCCGACCGTAGCACCTACGAGTACGACTTCGACCCCGCCCTGAGCGAGAACGCCAGCAACATGAGCGACGATAATGATGACTACACCCTGGAACTCTTTGACGAGGTGCCCAACAAGTATGGTCTCTTCCGCAACAACTTCTTCAAGGACGGGCGTTACACCCTCTGCATCGATGTGCCCATCGAGGTCTATTCGGTTTACAAAGACTCAGGCTACCTCGCCAACTACACTTTCCGTATCTTGACTCTACCCAAGATTGAGTATTACTACCTCTGGGCTGCCACCGCCGTGCGCGATGTCTATGAACCTGGCGTACTGCTCTCCAACCCACCCATCGTCCCCACCAACATCGAGGGCGGAACGGGTGTCTTCAGTGTCAGCGCTGCCGTTCAGGTCTCTCTCTCCGACAACCAACTCCCCGAAGGTGCCGTCATCGACGAGAATGGAGAGGTGTATTATCATAAAGAAGACCCACTCCCCTAACCCAGCCCATCGGCTAAAGCCTCGTCTTCTCGCTGAAAGATTATCAATCTTTCTTTTCGCTGCGAGGACCCGTTATATAGGGAGGGGGAGTAGAATGAAAGTGTTGATCACCTTAGCGCCGAGGCCATTAGCGTGCAAAGCACTATTAGCGGCACGCAGTGCCTTTTAGCAAAAAAAGGTAATTTGTAATTCGTAATTTGTAATTAGCTTTTTGCCATGGCACATGACATTGATTCCATGCTTGACCAATTGGCCCAGCAGGTACATGACCCGAGGGGCAAACAGGCAGACCACGAACAGGTCTATGCCCAGTTGCAACAACGCATGGAGCGGGACGACACCTCGCCCCGACTGCATCCTGCACGCAGGACGATGTTCCGTCTGCCCCGTTATGCCGTGGCAGCCAGCATCGTGCTGGGTGTCTGCTTCATCGTGACGGCAGCCTGCCTCATTTACACCGACCCCATCTGGCACGCGTCCGACGTCCCCGAACCGACCTCGTCGCAGGTCGAGTCCACGCCGCAGGAGATGGTCTTCCAACAGACGCCTCTGTCACAGATAGTCAAGCAGTTGTCCGACCGCTACCATACCTCCGTCCGCATCTCTTCACCCGAGTTGGCCGACTACCAAGTCACCGCCACTTTCTCGACCGACGAACCGTTGGAAGAGATCCTCTCCGCCCTCGCCATCGTTGCTCAATGCAACTGGCAGAAGACCGAGGAGGGGTATGTGGTGTACTAAAATGAAGGTTGTAAGGTTATGAGGTTCTAAGGTTTTAAGGACCTCAAGGACAAGAAAAAGGTTTTAAGGACCCCAAGGACAAAAAGACAAGCTATCTCTTGCTTGGCATCTTGTGCAAAAGTACCTCACAACCTTATAACCTAAAAACCTCAAAACCTCAATTAGTAAATTCCCCCTATGAAACAATTCCTCTTCCTCCTCCTGGCCATGGTTGCATTCAGTGCCACCTATGCCCAGAAATTTTCGTTGCGTAACGAGAAACGTATCACCCTGTCCGTCAACTGGAGTGAAGCCACCATCGTGGGCTACACCGACCAGGAGATTATCAACTACGAGCCAGACTGGGAAAAAGACCAACCTGCCCTGTTACGCCACTTGTGGGAGAAATACAACAAAAAAATGGGAATGCAGTTGCCTGGCGCCTTGAACGTAACCAGCAACTACACCTTGGAACTCCGCCCCCTCACCGTCAACAAGAACGGCGACATGCTCTGCTATGCCGTCATCCTGGACCACGAAGGCACCGTCGTTGCCCAACTCCCTAAGTTCCAGGCCGAAGGCGGTCACGTCGGCTCCTTCCTCAACCTGGTGGGCGACGGCATGAAGTCGGCCGGTACGCAGTTGGGCAAGCGCATCAAGAAGTACACCAAATAAATCTTGCTCAAGCACTTGCCTATCCTGTCATCTGCCAACGTCCTGTGCGTAACCATCGTCAACGCCCCGTGGTTCTTCTGTTTCGTCCCGAAAAACGCTGACAGAGAGGTAAAAAGAGGTGATTTCTGGTCAAAACCGACCGAAATCACCTCTTTTTTGCTCAATTATGTAAAAATACATAATGCAAAAATACATAATGGAACAAAAACAGGGTTCCGACCAGGAAACCCTCCTCCCTTGCCCCACCCTTGACCCCCTATCGCGGTGAGGGTCGGGTATCGATTGGGTATCGATTGGATAACGATTGGAGCAAGGTTGAACCGACAGAAATCAAACAACCGATGAAGACCAAATAAAGAGCAAAAATGGAGCGTATCAAAAGCGCGAGGTGGGATGCTCGGTCGAAGCGGAAAAACATCTTGGCATATAAAACTAATTTCTGCCGTATTGTTCTAAAATAATGCAAGAAAAAATGCATTTTTCCGACCCTTTTTGTTCAGTGTATTAAAATTTTACGTATCTTTGCGCCTCGGAAAAAATATGTCACATATCGACTTGGGTTATATTGTGTGTCTGGGCATTTTTATGGGTTCGTTATTTATTACACATGGTGTGTCTGGAAACTATGTTGCTGAAGTCTTATCCAAAATTGACTTTTATTTATCTATCTTATAATTTTCTTCCAACATGAAAAAAGCATTAGCATCGCTATTGGGCTTTTTGTGCTCCGCCAGCATGGTTATTGCTGATAGCGGATTCAATTATGTCAAAGTGAAGACTGATCCCGGAAAATGGGACGGCGAGTATCTAATTGTGTGTGAATCTCAAAATGTGGCATTTGATGGTTCTTCAAATTCTCTTACTGGGGCAAAAAACAACAAGCCAGTAACCATTGAGGATGAGACCATCTCAGTTGACAAAAACAAGGGCATTGATGCTTGTCAATTCACCATTGCATCCATCTCTGGCGGATACAGCATCAAAAGTGCTTCAGGATTTTATATTGCAAACACCACCAGCGATAATAATCTATCTGTCGACGATTCTAAAGCCTTAAAAAACAACATTGAGCTGAAGGACGGCACTTTAACCATTACGTCTCTTGAAAACTCAAAAAATACCTACCTACAGTTCAATAAGGCATCTGACCAAAAGCGCTTCCGCTATTTTAAATCCAAGGGAAGTCAAGAACAAGTTAGTCTCTACAAGAAAGTAGCATCTGCACCAGACACCCGCCAATTGGTCAACCTGACTGATTTCACGGCCACAAAAACAACGTTGACTAAGGGCGAGACCACAACCACTACGGTCAACAATGACCAGGCAGATTGGACAGCCAAATATAATTATACTTCAAGCGACAACTCGGTTGCCACTGTAAACGAGAGCGGTGTCATCACTGCCGTCGGCAAGGGCCAGGCCACCATTACCGTTACCGCAGTGGTAGTTGCCAACGATACAGTATACAAGGCTGGCGAGACTACCTCATTGACCGTCAACATTACTGTAAACAACAAGAAGCACACTGTAACTTTCTTAGCTAATGGTCAGGAAGTCAGCAGCACTCCGATGGAAGAGGGCGAGACTATCACAATCCCTGCCACCTTGGATGCCCAGTTGGTTCCAGAGGATAAGACCTTTATGGGCTGGGCCGCCGCTGTCATTGTCGGCACACAGGAGACGGCTCCTACATTGTTTAAGAGTGCCAAAGTTGGCGAAAGCGACGTTACTTTCTATGCCGTATTCGCTACCGGCATTGCCTCTGAGAATGCCAACTGGGTCAAGAAAACCCTCCAACAGGTAGTCAACAATCCAGAATTAGGAGACTATGCTCTCATTAATTCGAATGGATATGCTTACAATGGAACTATTAGTAGCGGACATGGTCAGGCTACAAACAACGCTTTCGTTTTCACAAATGATGAGGCCACCTCTGCTCCAGACGGCACTTGTCTTTTGACAATCACCAGAAAAAAAGCAACGAATAAAAAAGGAGAAGAAATTAATGGCATTGAGATTACAAGACAAGATAATGGAAATGTCATTTATGCCAAAGCAGCAAAGAGCGGAAACCTTAACGAAGGCGCAAGCCAAGGAAGTTACTGGTATGTCAATAGCAGCAATCTTACTTACGCAGCCAATACTGCCTATTTAAGAACATCTGGTAAAAGTTTTAGAACTTACGGCAGAACAAGTGACGGTGACGGAGTTGTTGCTTTCGCCTACAAAGCTGGCATCACCTACACTGACTATTGCACAACGGTAGGTGGCAACGTAAATACACGCGAGTGGGTAAAGTTCACCAATTGGGCTACTGAGAATGGTGAGACAACTTTGGTAAAGGGCAATACCCTTGCTACAGTTGCCACACTCGACAAAGATTGTACTTCAGGCAGTTTCACTTATGAATCAAGTAATCCAGAGGTGGCTACCATTGATGGCAATGGTGTAATCACCGCAGTAGCCAAGGGCGAGGCAACATTGACCGCCACCTTCAGCCTTGCTGAGGATGATGCCGACTACCGCCTCAGCGGAGATGGCAAGAAGACTATCAACATCACCGTGGTGAACCCAGAGTACACTGTCACTTTCGCTATTGATGGCGAAACAGACAGCAAGAACGTCCGCGAGGAAGAGGCTATCCACTTCCCAACTGTATCGGCCCCAGCTAATTTGGTATTCGTCGGCTGGACAGACAAGGACTTCAAGGGCATGGACGCAGTCGCACCAACCTTGGTTGACACCACCGCCGTCGTCATGGGCAAGTCTAACTTGTACTTTGCAGCCGTCTTTGCACGCGTGGCACAGAAGGGCGAAATCAAGCAGTATAAGTTGACTGCCGACATGATTAAAGAGCACTTCGATCAGCCTGACCACATGACTTACGGAGGTGCAGAAAGAAGTTGGAATGACGGTCAAGTTACTTGGAGTGCTGTTGCACAGACAGCAAGCTCAGGTGACTATTTGCAGATTCGAAACAGTGAACCAATGTCTTACATCGGCTTTGAGGCACCTCTCTCAATCACTCATATTTCCTTCAGTATTACGAATGGCAGTGGAAAGGCCGAGTATGATGGTGAAGTATATGTGAAGTCCGAGCCAACGACACGCTCCAATGATGGCGATGTTATAACTAGCGTCAAGATCAACGAAGAAGAAACTTGTGACATTACAGTTCCTGGCAATCACACCAAGATATATCTGCAAACAAGTAGTGCTGCACGCATCAAGAACATCGTCTTGACCTGTCAGGACGAAGACCGCTATCTCGGTTATGTCACAGACACTGAGGCTGCCAACACAGCTCGCACTCATGTCGTTACCATTGCTGCCTCTTGCGATTACACCACAGTATGTCTGCCCTACAATGCAGTGGCTTCAGAAGGGGCTACACTCTATGCCTTGAAGAGTGTGGACAACGCAGGTTTGCACTTCGTAAGCACCGACAAGCTGGCAGCAGGTCAGGGTTATGTCCTCCAGGGTGAGCCTGGTGCACCATACACCCTCAAAGAGGTAACGGAAGCCGTTGATTATAATGTCAATATCCTGAAGGGCGTCGTTGAGCAAACCAACCTCGTGGACCTCGGCTTTACTGGCAATGATGACTACAATTATCCTTGGATCTTGGCAAAGGACGGTCTGTTCAAGCGCTACACAGGTTCCTACATTCCAGCCGGCAAGGCCTACTTGGATGGTGCTCTGTTACAGAACCTTGGAGAGTCTGGTGCTGCCACAATGCGCGTTATCTTCGAGGAGGCTACCAACGGGCAGGAGACTGGCCTCAGCCAGTTGAGCGACCAGAGCGAAAGCAACGCCTGCTACTATAACCTTCAGGGTCAGCGCATTGCTCAGCCTACTCAGGCCGGCGTGCTCTACATTGAGCAGAGCGGTCGCAAACTCATCCTCCGCAAGTAATCACATTATTATAAACATCTTATAAATTGTCAATAAAAATGAAAAGATATATTTCACCAGAGATGGTCGTTGTAGAAATTGAGGCAAGCGCGATAATGTTTGAAACATCTCCAAAAGGAGAAAAGCTAAACATGAGTGTAGTAACCGATCCTACCCAACCAGGTGGAAGTACTGAAAAGCCCGAAGACTTTGCAGCACCCACTTACCGCAGCTCTCTCTGGAACGACTAAACCGTCGTGACATCTAAATATCTACAGCCGAGGCAGATGCTTCGGCTGTTGTCGTTTTACACTCAAATTTCAATTTTCATCTTGCATTTTGTGCCTTTGAGCGCCAAGCCGAGGGGGCGATTGAACGAAAATCGGGCGAATATTTGGAAAAGACGAAACAATATACTACCTTTGCACGCTTTATGATTGGCAACCATGGCAAAAGTTGCTGATGATTAATAACCATCTAAAAAGTTGTTTTACTATGAACTATTTATTTACATCGGAGTCCGTCAGTGAAGGACATCCAGACAAAGTGGCCGACCAGATTAGCGATGCTATCCTCGACCAATTCTTAGCACAAGACCCACAGAGCAAGGTTGCTTGCGAGACACTGGTCACAACGGGACAGGTCGTCCTGGCAGGTGAGGTGAAGAGTTTGGCCTATGTGGACTTGTTGAACACCACCCGTGAAGTTATCAACCAGATTGGTTACACCAAGGCAGAATATAAGTTCGACGGTGACAGTTGTGGCGTATTCAGCGCCATCCACGAACAGAGCGATGACATCAACCGAGGCGTTGAACGTCAGGAGGCCACCGAGCAGGGTGCCGGCGACCAAGGTATGATGTTCGGCTACGCCACCAACGAGAGTCACAACTACATGCCTCTGACGTTGGAGTTGAGCCAGTTGCTGCTCATCGAACTCGCCAAGATCCGTAAGGAGACCAACCTCATGCCTTACCTGCGCCCGGATGCCAAGAGCCAGGTAACCATCGAGTACAACGAGCAGAACCGCCCCGTGCGTGTTCACACCATTGTGCTCAGTACCCAGCATGACGAGTTCGACACCGACGAGAAGATGCAGCAGAAGATTCGCGAGGACGTCATCAACATCCTGGTGCCTCGTGTCTTGAAGCGCCTCAACAACGAGGAGCGTGCACTGTTTGACGACAAGATCATCTATCACGTCAACCCAACCGGCAAGTTCGTCATTGGTGGTCCTCACGGCGACACGGGTCTGACAGGTCGTAAGATCATCGTCGATACCTACGGTGGACGTGGTGCCCACGGCGGTGGTGCCTTCTCGGGCAAAGACCCTTCGAAGGTGGACCGTTCGGCTGCTTACGCCGCCCGTCACATTGCCAAGAACCTCGTGGCAGCCGGCGTGGCCGACCAGGCATTGGTGCAAGTGGCTTACGCCATCGGTGTGGCTAAACCGGTAAGCCTCTGCGTCAACACCTACGGCACTGCCAAGGTGAACCTGAGCGACGCCGAGATCTCGGCCAAGGTGTCGAACATCTTCGACATGACTCCTTACGCCATCGAGAAGCGCCTCAAGCTGCGTAACCCAATCTACCGCGAGACCGCAGCTTACGGTCACTTCGGTCGCCCCACAGAGGTGGTCAAGAAGACTTTCCACAACCGCTACATGGACCAGCCTATCGAAAAAGAAGTCGAACTCTTCACTTGGGAGAAGCTCGACTACGTAGAGGCGGTGAAGAAGGAGTTTAATCTTTAAAGGCTTCTAAAGGAAGTGACAAAGAAGTGACAGGGAAGTGAAAAGGAAGTGACAAGGAAGTGACAGGGAAGTGACAGGGACGTTTGTTAAAGCTAATCACGAAAGTCCCATTCGTCCCATTCGTCTCATTCGTTCTTCTCGTTCTTCTCGTTCTTCTCGTTCAACTCGTCCCATTCCCTTAACCCTTAACCGTTAAACGCGTTAAACGTTAACCCACAAATGAAAAAGGCTCGCCGCATTGGCGAGCCTTTTTCATTTGTTTTACTTCTGCGAGAAACCGGTTACGGTCTGGTCGGTCGAGATAGTTTCTCCATCGGAGTTTTGAATCTTGACGTTGCGGAAGGTGATGTCCTTGGCATAGTGCATCTCGGCACCCTTGCGGCAGACAAAGAGACTGTTCTTCATCTCCAAGTTGCTGAGAGGCATCTCGGGCAAACCGTTGAACCACACGGCACGGGCTGCACCCTGACAGACAATGTCGGAGATATAGAGGTTGCGGAAACTTGGAGTCTCCTCGGTCACGGCAGGAACGGCATCGGCGCTGGAAGTGTCTTTGTCGCTGTTGCCAACGACGGGTTTGTTGGCATAATAGAGGTCGAAGGTGAAAGCGTCGGTGGCAATGTCCACCATATAGATATGGTCGATGTAGATATTCTCGACCAAACCACCACGACCACGGGTAGATTTCATGCGGAGACCGGTGTCGGTGCCATTGAAGACACAGTTATGCACCCAGATATTGCGGGCACCGCTGGACATCTCACTGCCAATGACAAAGCCGCCATGACCATGCAGGACAGTGCAACCTTCGATAACCACATTCTGACAAGGACGCTTCCAACTGCGACCTTCGGCATCTTTGCCGGACTTGATGCAGATGGCATCGTCGCCCACATCGAAAGTGCAGTCCTTGATAATGGCGCGGTTGCATGACTCCAGGTCGAGGCCGTCACCGTTCTGTGCATACCAAGGATTGCGCACATTGATACGCTCCAACGTGACATCCTCGCACATGAAAGGATGCACATTCCAGGCCGGAGAATTGGAGAAAGTGGCCTCCTGCAAGAGGACACGTTGGCAACGGGTAAACTCCAGCAGCACAGGACGTTGCAAGGCGCGGCGCATATCCGGCTGACCCGGTTTGCCCGCCAGGCTGTCTGCCTTGGCATCGGGATACCAGATATTCTTGAACTCAATGCCCTGACCCGAGGTGAGTTCTTGCCACTGCGCAGAGGTGAACTTCACTTTTTTGGAAGGGCGCCAATATTGACCCTGACCGTCGAACGAACCGCGTCCGGTGATAGCGACATCCTCTTTCTCGTAGGCCCAGAGGGGTGACATTTTGCGGGTCGATTTCTTGCCCTCGTAGATGGTTTCGACCATCGGATAGGCATCAAAATCGGCGGTGAAGAGTACCAAAGCACCGTTTTCGACGTGGAGTTCGCAGTGACTCTCGAACTGAATCGGACCCGTCAACCAGATGCCGGCAGGAACGACCAGTCGGCCTCCACCCTTCTTGGCTAAAGCCTGCATGGCCTTGGCAAAAGCCTCGGTGCAAAGGGTACCGCCATCGCCCACGGCACCGAAGTCGGTCAACGTGACAGAACGGTTGGGAATGGAGGGTCGAGCCACTTCGGGCATCGGGAAAGGACAACGGTCTGCGGCAAAGAGAGTGACGTTGAGCAGCAGAGCACAAAACATCGACAAGAGAGTTTTCTTCATATCCTAAAAGAGATTTTCGATTAGCTGGTATAAAAATAGTGAGAGAAAAAAGTCCCCATCGGGTCAGTTTCTTAGTGCAAAGATAGTTCAATTCTGGAGATTACAAGCCTCAAAAATGAGGAAAACGGGACATTGAATAAAAAAACACCCATAAATGATTAAAAATTCGACTTTTTTTATTATCTTTGCCCCGTTATAGAGCACACGAGAGTCAAAAAACATGACTTTGAAGATAGTCAACTCCATGAAAATAATCCTCCTCATAGGATTGCTGATAAGTTCCCTGCCACAACTGTTGGCACAGCCGCTACTGAAGTGCACCGAATACAATTCGGGTGAAGAGATGCAACACAGTCGCGTGTCGTGCTATGCCCAGGACTCGAAAGGACTGTTGTGGATGGGTACGTGGATAGGCTTGTGCCGTTACGACGGTCGCGAGTTCCACTTCGTCCTCCCGCGACAGGGAGGCGAAGAGCAATCACCCTACCCGTTGGGCAGTAACCGCATCATCAAGATGACGGTGGACAGCCGCGACAACATCTGGTGCCTGAACTACGACCAGGGGGTCTATCGACTGGACCGAAGCAACTCCACCTTCCAGGCGGTGCTGCCTCTGGTGGCAGGATACGAACACCATTCGGCCAAGCGAGGCAGGTTCTTTACCACCCAAAGGAACCACGCGGTCTGGGTGGAGTTGGAGGGCGGCACGTTGGTGCGCTTCGATGACCGTAACCCCGAGCAGAACAGTGTGTTGGCCTGTCCGTCGGGCGTGAAAGAACGCACGGTATATGAGGTACATGAAGACACGCGTGGGCGCGAGTGGATCCTGACGGATCACGGTGTCCTCCTCTATGGTCAGGGAGAGATATCGGACCGCCCCTTCAACCGCATGGTGGAGCGGAACAGACGTTGCTACTTCTGCTCGAACACCCTTAACCTGCTGGCGGAATATGACGAGCAGGGTGGTTTCACCCCAATCGCAACGCCCCAGGAAGCAGGTGTGGTGCAACAGATGCAAGCGATAGACAAAGAGCGCATCGGCATCCTGACGGAGAATGGAGCGCTGCTCTACAACGTATTGACACACAATATGCAGCATGTGGCCAACACCACGTCGGGCACCCCGTTGCGGAACATCTCGCGCCTGCTGCTTGACAACCAGTCGCGCCTCTGGATGACGGGGGCAGAAGGTGGACTCTACTGTCTGCGCCCCAACGAAGAGAATGTGCTGGCGCTGAAGGAGGTATCGGCCAACAACAAGACGGTGCACCCCTCCTTCCTGATGCAAGACAACCAAGGAGTCATCTGGGTCCGCACAGCGGTGGGCGAACTCTGTTGGGTGGACGAAAAAGAGATGCGTCTGCATCCTTACAGCGAGTGCATCAAAGGGGATAAGACGTTGGACCTGAACGACTTCAATATCTCGTTCGTGGACCAGCAGAAGAACCTCTGGATAAGCAGCGGCACGAAGTTGTCGCAACTCACCTTCGGGCGTCGGCAGTTCCAGACACAACTCACACAACCGAACATCGAGGTGCGCGCGCTGTTGGACGAAGACGACCAACACCTCTGGTACGGCAACAAGCAAGGTATGTTGTGCCGCCGCAACATCGACACAGGCAAGGAAGAATACCTCACGCCGCAAGGTCATTGGAGTGCGCGCCCCGTCGTCTTTGACGATAATGGTATCTACTGCCTGATGCGCGACAAAGATAACCGCGTCTGGGTGGGCACCCGAGGTTCGGGTCTCTACGTATTGACCCCGCAAGGCGACCATCTGCGCACCGCCCACTTCCAAGACCTGGGAAGACGTTTCGACCTGAACTGCAACAACATATACGACTTCTGCCAAGACGAAATGGGTCGGATATGGATCGGCACTTTCGGTGGCGGCATCAACGTGGTATTGCCTCAGCCTGACGGCAGCATCCGTTTCCTGCATCAGGGCAACGAGTTGAAGCAATATCCGTTGGAGGACTTCGACGTGGTGCGTTGTCTGAAAGCCGATGGCCACGGACGCATCCTGGCAGGTACGAACCAAGGCGTGCTGGCGTTCTCAACTCGATTTAACCAGTTGTCGGACATACAGTTCCACCGCCATCAGATGCAGAGTCCGCAGGCCTATGCCTTGCAAGATAATATGGTGATGCGCGTATTGTGCGATGAGGAGGGCACCTATTATGTCACTACATACGCCCGCGGTTTGAGTCGCGTAGAGGGCTCAGGCACAGACAGTTTGCGCTTCATCCCTATCCCCAACCGCGAGTATCCAGCCGGCGACGTGGCAGTCTCGGCCATCGTCAACCGGAAAGGGCAGGTATGGTCCATTGCGGAATGCGGCATCACGGGTTACTTGCCCGAGAAAGGGTTGATGTGGTACTTCGACCAATATGACTTCGAGCAACCCTACGCCCTGACGGAGTGTGCACCTATCGAGCGGAAAGACGGCACATTGGTGTTGGGCATGACGGGCGGCATCTGTCTCTTCCATCCCGACTCGTTGAGCAAGTCGAAGCACTCGCCTCAGATTGTCCTGACCGAACGCCTCTATGCCGAGGGAGTCAACCTGCATCAACAGGACATCAACGACATGGACACGTTGATTGTCAAACCGAACCAGCGCTCCTCGGCGTTGCGCTTCTCGGCCGTTGACCTCACTCCCGCGCGCCCCATACGCTATGCCTACTGGATGCAAGGGGCCAACGAGTCGATCGAGGCACCCCAATGGGTCTATACGGTGACCCCCGAAGTGAACTTCACCAACCTCCCTCCCGGCGAATACCGCTTGTTCCTGAAGAGCACCAACAGCGATGGTGTGTGGAGTTCGAACATCCGCATCCTTACCATTCAGGTGGTACCCACTTTCCTGGAACGTTGGGGAAGCATGATTGCCAACCTGGTGGGATTGATTCTGGCCATCGTGGCGCTGTCGGTCTATCTGCACCGGCTGCGTGAACGCCAACGTGCTGTGGTTCACCACGAAGTGTCGGCAGCTAAGATTGAGTTGCTCTCGCACCCGACCGACCCAAGCGACCAGGAGTTCATCCAGAAACTGATGGCGGTATTGGAGTCGCGACTGTCGAACGGCGACCTCCAGGTCAACGACTTGGCCGACAACATGAACATGAGTCGCGCCACTCTGTATCGCCGTCTGAAACAGGCGGTGGACCTCTCGCCCAACGACTTCATCCACCAGGTGCGCATGCGTCGTAGCGCAGAACTGCTCACCACCACCTCCGACTCGGTGGCACAGATTGCCTATGCCGTAGGATTCAATAACCCAAAATACTTCAGCAAATGCTTCCGCCAAGACTTTGGCGTCTCGCCTGCCGAATATCGGGCAAAGAAGAAAGCGGAGAATAAGGGAATTGACAAAGACGATTGACAGCAGTCGAGTAATCGGAGTAATCTGAATAATCGGAAAAGCCGGATGGGCACTTAACATTCTCCTTTACCACCTACACATTAACCGTTACTAATTATGGCAAACATATTTGCGACACTTATCAGCCAAACACTTAACCTGCCGCTCAAACAGGTGGAAGCCACCTTGAACCTCTTGGGCGACGGTTGCACCATACCTTTCATTTCCCGTTACCGCAAAGAGGCAACGGGCGGTCTGGACGAAGTACAGATTGCCTATATCAGCGACCAACTTGCCAAACTGCAGGAGTTGGCCGACCGCAAAGAGACCATCCTGAAAACCATTGAGGAACAAGGCAAACTGACCGACGAGTTGCGTCAACGTATTGAACAGAGTTGGAACGCTACTGAGTTGGAAGACATCTACTTACCTTATCGACCCAAGCGTCGTACCCGCGCCATGATTGCCCGCGAGAAAGGTCTCGAACCCCTGGCGCAATTCCTTTTGGCACAAGCACAGATGCCCCGTTCCGACATGCCGGTCAACGTTCAGGTGCGCCAATATATCAACACTGAAGCAGGGGTCAATACAGCCGAGGAGGCTATCGCCGGAGCGCAAGACATCATTGCCGAACAGATGGCCGAAGACGAAAAGGCGCGTGGCATCGTCCGCCGCAACTTCGACTTCGATGCCACGATCGAGAGCAAGGTGGTGAAAGGAAAAGAGCAAGAGGGACAGAACTTCCGCGACTATTTTGACTGGAAGGAGAAGTTGTCGCGTTGTCCATCGCACCGCCTTCTGGCCATGCGCCGAGGGGAATCCGAAGGCATCCTCCGAGTAAGCATCGGTGGCAACGATGCCCTCTGCGTGGAACGACTCACCCGTCAGTACGTTCACAACGGCAGTCAGGCCGGTCATCTGGTGGCCGACGCTGTGGCCGATGGTTTCAAACGTCTGCTCAAGCCCAGCATCGAAACGGAATATGCGCAGTCGAGCAAAGAGAAAGCCGATCAGGAGGCTATCCGCATCTTTGTCAAGAACTTAGAGCAATTGCTGATGTCGGCTCCCTTGGGACAGAAACGTGTCTTGGCACTCGACCCGGGTTTCCGTACCGGTTGCAAGGTGGTGTGCCTCGATGCCGAAGGTAACTTGTTGCACCACGATGTCATCTATCCGCATCCTCCCAAGAGCGCTTTCATCGAAGCCATGAACAAGATGGAGGCCTTGGTCAAGCAATATAAGATTGAGGCCATCTCGATAGGCAACGGCACCGCCAGCCGCGAGACGGAGGAGTTCGTCAAGGGTCTGAACCTCAACCTCCCAACCTTCGTAGTGAGCGAAGATGGTGCCTCCATCTACTCGGCCTCGAAGGTGGCGCGTGACGAGTTCCCCAATGAAGATGTCACGGTGCGTGGCGCCGTCTCCATTGGCCGTCGTCTGATGGACCCCCTCGCCGAATTGGTCAAGATTGACCCTAACAGTATTGGCGTGGGTCAATACCAAAAGGATGTGAACCAAACTGCCCTCAAACATAGTCTGGACCAGACGGTGGAGAGTTGCGTCAACAAGGTGGGCGTCAATGTCAACACCGCCTCGAAGCACCTTCTCACCTATATCTCGGGATTGGGACCCTTGTTGGCACAGAACATTGTCGATTATCGCGCTGAGCATGGTGCTTTCCACTCGCGCGAGGAACTCAAGAAGGTGAACCGCATGGGTCCCAAGGCGTTCCAGCAGTCGGCTGGTTTCCTGCGTGTCAACGACAGTGACAACCCGTTGGATAACAGCGCCGTACACCCCGAGTCATACTGGGTCGTTGAGGCTATGGCCAAGGACCTGAAATGCTCTGTGTCGGACCTGATTGGCGACAAGGGAGAGGCCAACCGCGAACGCATAGACTGGACGTCGTACGTGTCGGACAAGATAGGTCAAGAGACCCTCAACGACATCCGCGCCGAATTGGCCAAACCGGGACGCGACCCCCGCGAACAGTTGGAGGAGTTCAGTTTCTCCGACCAGGTCAAGGAGTTGGAGGATGTCCAAGCAGGCATGGTCTTGCCGGGCATCGTCACCAACGTCACGAACTTCGGTGCCTTTGTCGATGTAGGTGTCCACACCAAGGGTCTGGTGCACGTCTCGGAGATGGCCGACCACTTCGTCAAGGACCCCAACACCGTCGTCAGTCTGCACCAGCATGTCTTGGTCCGCGTCAAAGAGGTTGACCTGCAACGCGGTCGACTGGCTCTCTCGATGAAAGGAGTGAGTAAAGAGTAGAGGGTAATGAGTAAAGGGTAAAGTAGTTAGCAGGAGTTAGCCCGGAGTTAACAGCCTGCGGCTGAGGAGTTAACGG
This sequence comes from uncultured Bacteroidales bacterium, assembly GCA_902776605.1. Taxonomy (GTDB): domain Bacteria; phylum Bacteroidota; class Bacteroidia; order Bacteroidales; family UBA3663; genus Liminaster. The sequence goes on from CACYQQ010000011.1 coordinate 22,748, forward strand.
ACGATAGAACTGTAGGCTAAGGGACTCTTCGAGCCGCTAAAAGTGCTTCGCACGCTAATAGCCTTCGGCACTAAAGAGCTCGGGAGGCATCGAGTAGTTGAAGCCATCGGAATACTCAGAATAATCTGATAATTCGGAATACTCTGAGTTTTTCAATTTTAATTTTTCATTTTCTCTTTCATTCGTCCGTTTGTTCCCTCAGCTGAAGCTTCGTCTTCTCGCGGAACGATTATCAATCGTTCCATTCGCTGCGAGGACCTCCCATTTAGTTCATTTGCTCCCAACGAGAGAATAGAAAAATGTAAGCCAACCTTTTCAAAATCGGGCATTTTGAACGGGTTAGCTTATTTTTTACTGCATTTTGTGCAATGGTTTGAACGTTTTCAACTATCTTTGCAACTCCATATTTATTTATTCATTATATAAATCAGGACTTCAATGAAAGTAGCTATTGTTGGCGCCAGTGGTGCCGTTGGTCAGGAGTTCCTCAAGGTTCTTGCCGAGCGTAACTTCCCAATCGATGAACTCCTGTTGTTCGGTTCAAGCCGTTCGGCAGGTCGTACCTATAACTTCCGTGGCAAAGATATCGTTGTCAAGGAATTGACCCACAACCCGGAGGACTTCAAAGGCGTCGATATCGCCTTCACTTCTGCCGGTGGCGGTACCAGCAAGGAGTATGCTGCTGACATTACCAAATATGGCGCCGTGATGATTGACAACTCCAGCGCCTTCCGTATGGATGCCGACGTACCGTTGGTGGTACCTGAGTGCAACGCTGCCGATGCTCTGGACCGTCCTCGTGGCATCATTGCCAATCCAAACTGCACCACCATCATGATGGTCGTCGTCCTCCAGTGTCTGGAGCGCCTCAGTCACATCAAGCGCATCCACGTTGCGTCTTATCAGGCCGCTTCGGGTGCCGGTGCAGCAGCTATGGCCGAACTCGAACAGCAGTATCGCGAAGTGCTTGACGGCAAGCCCGCTACGGTCAATAAGTTTGCCTATCAGTTGGCCTACAACGTCATCCCACAGATTGACGTCTTCACCGACAACGGTTACACCAAGGAGGAGATGAAGATGTTCAACGAGACCCGCAAGATCTTGCATACCGACGCTGCCTGCTCGGCTATGTGTGTTCGCGTTCCTTCGCTCCGCAGCCACTCTGAGGCTGTCTGGGTCGAGACCGAGGAACCTGTCAGCGTCGAGGCTTTCCAGGAGTCAATCAAGCAGGGCGAAGGTGTTCAACTCATGGACGACCCTGCCAACAAGGTCTATCCAATGCCTCTCTTCCTCGCCGGCAAGGACGATGTCTATGTTGGTCGTGTCCGCAAGGACCTCGCCAACCCAAATGGCCTCACCTTCTGGCTCGTAGGCGACCAGATCAAGAAGGGCGCTGCCCTCAACGCCGTTCAGATTGCCGAGTGGCTCATCAAGAACAACGGACTCAAGAAAGGGTAAAGGGTTAATGGTTAAGGGTTAACGGTTAACGATTAAGGGTTAAAGTTTAACGTTTATCGGTTAAGGGTTAACCAACTACCGCCCCCATAAATATAAATATAGAAGGAGACAAACGCCAAACAGGTGTTTGTCTCCTTCTTGTTTCTTTGCCGAACGACCTCTAAAGCAACCCTTTTCCCCCTTGGAACACCGTCAACGGGAGACAGTAAGGGGAGCCGTCCATTCGTCGGTGGGAGACTGACAACGAAGCAGAATCGAGGACGAAATCGGGGTGGGCAACTGAACATATTGAACGTATCTTGCAGATGGACCTGCGGTCGCTCTAGGATTTGCATTAGAAACAGTTGCAGGCAGTGGTGTGCCGATTCGATGACCCGAAAGAGAATAGAGCTCAATCTTCGTCAACGGGCAGTCCGACTCAACGCAAAGTTGATCGGGACGACAGAAGTATGCCCGCACGGAGTGAGGATTCTTCCGTACGGTGGAGAGGGAAGTAGCATCGTAATGCCATTGCCGGTCGAGGAAGGCGAGGCGCTTGCCAAACCACTCTTTGAGCACCTCTATCTCTTCGGCATACGAGGCAACGGTGTAGGCGGCAAAAGCAGCCACCGGATTGTTGTTGCCTCCACCCCAGACTCCCCAACCCCAGCCCCACCCTCCATTGCCGGAGTTATTGGAGGACAAGAGATTGGCATATTTCTTGTAATGACGTCGTTGCGCCTCCTCCAGCAAAGAGGCTTGTCGGTCAATGAACCGGTAGATACTGTCCTGCGAGAGTAGCGTGCGACGCAATTCAGCATAACGTTCCTCGACGGCATCCATGAACGAGGGGTCGGCCACAAGTTTACTCCAGAAAGCCGGCGTCGGGTTGGTATAGCATCCTTGATAGACCCACGCCTCGGTGTTGTTGGCATTGCAGAAGTTACAATTGCCGTAAGCCAGATTATAGTCCCACACCGGACCTGCCACCAGACGGGCATATCCTCCGCCCTTGGGGTCTTTCTCCTTATAGAAATAACTGCTGCGCTTGAAGCCATCGGCATTGAGACTCAACTCCGTATGAATGAAATAATCGACAAATGATTGCACATCAATCCATTGGGCATAGCCTGTTGCCAGGTCAGTATAGTTGGGCGACTGGAACGACTCCTCCACCTGACGGATATATTCGCTGATGTAGGACATCTGTTCCGGCTGCAAGTCTTCCTTGCTGGGATAATACACCGTCCAGGTGACCGTGCCCGATGAACCGCTCCCCCACATAGCAGGTTGTATGCCCGGCACCGTGGAAGGGAAAGTGGCATCCCCGTCATCGAAAGCATCAACACGGAGGATGTAACCACCCGTCACGTCACGGCCCGACACGTCGTCGCTCTTGAGTTTGGCAATATCTACCCGTTCGTGGCCACGCTTGATTTTCTCGCCGAGGATATAGATACCACCATATTCATCGTTGACAAAGACCTCGCACATACGGGTATGCGGTCCCCAATGCCCCATCTCGTTCCAAAGCGAGAAAGCAAAGACATCGCGCATGAGCGAGATATCATTGTAGGGGGCCAACAATACCCAATCACTCTCGGCAGGCATACCGAGCAACGACACTTTGAGGTCCGAACTGTCGGCCGACCGGGTCTCGATGGTATATTTCTTTTGTTCAAAACTGAGCGAACTGTTACCACGCCATTTGATACCAATCAGTCCATCGTAGTCGAAGATGGTATCGGTGAGGCAGTTACGCTTTCCCGGTCCACCATAAATGACACGCATGGTTCCCATCACCTTACTCTCGGCATTGATTGCCTCCGAAGTATGGATGATGACCAACGGTAAGTTGGACGAAAACACCGTATCATTCTCTGTTTCTGCACCTTGCACGGCGAGAAATGTGAATGCTGACATCACTGTCAGCATTCGACGAAATACACACTTAATATACATGAAGAAAGTCCTAAACGAATACTTATGTTGCTATGAAATCTATTATTAGGAGTTAACAGAAGTTAGCGGGAATTAACAGCCTGCGGCTGTGGAGTTAACGGACGATAGAACTGTGGGCTAAAAATAGCGCTAATGGGCGCGGGTGCGCCGCTAAAAGTGCTTCGCACGCTAATAGCCTTTGGC
>CACYQQ010000012.1 GCA_902776605.1 uncultured Bacteroidales bacterium
TTCCGAACATCCACTTCCGTTCCGGTTACTTAACCAGCTGACCCTTCGCATTGAACTGCTGGCCATTGCGAACAATGACGAGCTTGCCATTGACGAAGAACTTACCATCCTTCTGAGCAGCGACAGCGGCAATGTTGTCGATACCACTGATCTCAGGATATTCGCCCTTCACGAGTTCAATCTTCTGGATAGTACCATCTGGGCTACCCCAACCGAGCTTGATGCTGTTGATGTGAACGAACTCATAGCCAGCGAAGCTGACAAAGGCAACACCGTTTTCACCAATAGTAACATTCACCTCAGTGAGTGCACCACCGTTAGCGTCACCGCCGCCATTACCTACTTCCAAACGGTTCATCAGAACACGAACCTGCAAGCCTGGAGTACCAACAATGGCCAATGAATCGTAACCAGTTGCGTCAGCATACTGCAAGTAAACGACACTTGAGTTACCGTAAACCAAAGCACCCTTAGAGATCACAGAACCGATACCGCTACCAAAGCCAGGAGTCTCCTCTGTTGGCTGAGAAGTTGCAGTGCAACCATCCCATACCTTGAACATATCAGCGGTCAACTCGTAAACGCCATCGGCAATCTCGTTGCCACTAGCAACAGTTACAGTCCAGCGTGGGTCACCAACGGACTCAGGAGCAACAGCACCTTCTGCCAAAGCGAGAGTAGCATTGAAGTTACCTGCAGCGGCATCAGCGAAGGTTACGACAGCAGCAATGCTGTTCTTTACGATATCCTCTGCTACGGTTTCGGTTTCGCTGACTGGAACATTCTTCTGACCAGCCTTGGCAACCTCAGCAGCACTTTGGTCAACTAAGACACCATCTACCGTGTAGTTGAAGATATTTCCGTTAACCTCCCAGAAAGGAGCGGCACTTGTCTGACCCTTGTTGAAGCCGACAATGACTTGTCCTTGCTTACCGCAGTCAACAAAGATACTGTTAGTGATAGCATACCAATTATGGTCAGTACCATACTGCTTCAAGTCGCACATGTTCTTACCATTAGCGATGTTTACGAAAGTAGAATTTCTAACAACGATAAACTGGGCCAAATCTTCATTGACGTTCTTTGGACGGCTACCATACTGAATATAGAAACCAGTATTCTTTTCAGGAGCATAGAGAGTAGATGTATTTACCTCTGCGTAACTAATATAACCCTTAGAGTTGAAATCAATTACGTTCTTACCTCCAGCAGGAATTTCAATAATCGAGTTACGTACGTTAAAACCTACAAGGTAAGTCTTTTGAGCATCCTTAATGAGGGAGCCCTTCAGACCGAGAATCTTAACACTTTCAATAGCAACGTTCTCCATATACTTGTGATCGGAATCGGTACCATCTTTCTTAACAGCCAAAGCGGTTGTACCATCAAGAGTGATGAAGTTATCTGTCATACCCTCAGCCATGGTAATGGTTGCAGGGTTTGCCTGATAACCAATCAACTGGAAGACGTTTGCACCACTCGTATTGAGCGTACTGCTTACAGTATATTCACCGCCCTCAGCGAGCATGATAGTGATACTTGCAACAGCCTTACCCTCAACAGCTGCAGCAAGTTCAGCAGCGATATCCTTACCAGACTCCAGATTCAAAGCGATGTCAACTGGCAAGCGGAGAACCTCGAGCTTAGTAATGAAGAGGTTAGTACCAGCCTTGTTACGAGAGATCTTGATAGTCTTGCTACCAGCAGCCTCGGCAGGAATGACAACGTCCTTCGTGGTAACGGCGCCATTGAAGTTAACACTCTCGTCACTATAAAGATTAGCCTCGTCACCATAGAGTTCACCAGACATTTCCTTGCCGTTCTCGAATACGAACCAAGCACTTGCAGATGCAGATGTCTTCTTGTTGAGGAATGCCGACATACGGATGACGTCACCCTCCTGAACTGGCTCATCCAGGGTTATCAACATGTAACCTGCATTAGCCGAAGGAGTCTCGTCATTCATGTAATCCTTCTTACCATTCAGGCAGATAGTGTAGTAACCAGCCTGCTGATAGTTCAGACGGTTGCCTTCGCCATTCTCGTAAGTGATCTTACCACCCTTCTCGCACATAACGCCCTTAGGAGACTCCCATGCGTATTGAGCGTACTTGTCAAACTTGTAAGCATCGGCCTCCTTAGCAATAGCAACCTTGTCGTTCAAAGCAGTGACAGCAGCGTCAACCTCTTCCTGAGTCTTAGCCTCGGTGGCAGCAGTCTCAGCAGCAGTGATAGCAGCATTCAAGTATGCCTTTGCATTTTCGCTGGTCAATGCCTCGACAGCGGTCTTGGCATCTGTGATAGCGGTCTCAAGAGCCGACTTGTCAAGTGGAGCAGCGAAGTAGGTCAAACGGAAGTTATCGAAGATAATCCACTGGTAGTGAGCGGTTTCGTTCTTGATACCTACCACCAAGTCACCCTCGCCATTGTAAGCGTAAGTGATCGTGTCGATGGTGTAACGATCTGCTGAGAACGATTCAGAAGCCATACTCATATTGGTCTCCGAACCCGTCTTGGCAGGAACTTCGGCAGTAACATCACCGATGAAGAATACAGGTACAGTCTCTACAGAATCGACATTAGAGGAATTCTGATCCTGACGGTAGAAGCCCTGAGCAGTCATCTTGTAAATACCCTTAGGAGCATTCTTCAATACCTGGCTGATGGTGAATGTAGAGTGATAAGACTCAGCACAGTTGTTCGTATTGTTACCACCACTGAGGTTCTTATTGCTGCAATCCTCACTGACAACCCAGTTCTCTGCATTACGAGCATCGCCACGGTTGAAGTTAGCAGCCTTGATCAGGAAGGTAGCGTCAACGCCGACCTCCTGAGTTGCATTGGCCAAAGTAGCCAATTTAGCTGCCTCAACCTCCTCTACAGAGACAAAGAGCCACTGACGAGGAGTGTCGCTCTTGACCAAGTTGTCATTGGCATCAACACTGACGAACTGACTACCATTGGTGATATAATAACCCTCACCGGCCTTCTCCAAATTCCAAGCAGCAACAGGAGAATCCATATAGAGGTTATCGCCCAGGAAGTGGTTGGCATCGCCGTTCTTCACACGCGTATCAATAGTAACCTTACCATCAGCGATTGCGAAAGTCAAGTCCAGACCCTCCTCGTTGACGATAGCGCGCGTACCCCAGTCATGGCCGGCAGCTATGAACTTACCAGTCTCGGCATCCTTAACGTAAGCAATGCCCTCGAAGGTAACATAGTTGGCAGCACGGAAAGTCGTGGCAGCCTTCTTCAAGGCAGCAATGGCAGCCTCGAACTCAGTGAGGTTCAACTTGTTGCTTGCCAAAGCAGCCTCGGCATCAGCAATGGCAGTAGCAAACTCCTCGGTGCCATTCACACGGTCGGCAGTCTGGAGAGCCTTGGCCGATGCGATGGCAGCTTCCATGTCGGCCTTGTCGGCAGCATAGACAGCCTTGGCCGTAGTGAACCAAGTGAGCTGATAGATCTGCATGGTGTGCCAGTTGGTACCTGGTTTTTCCTTGCCCATACCGAGCTTGATAGTACCGTCGGTCACCTCAACATCGAACTGGCTGAAGTTGTTCTCGGTGGTAGAAGTGGCAATATGAGCAGCAATGAACGCCTTCTGGTCGTTAGCAAAGACATAAGCCACGTCTTCGTCTCCATCCGTCATAGGTGAAGTCATGCCAGCACGACCAGCAGTAAAGAAGGCATTACCATAGAAGCCCACCTTGTAAGTACCATTGGTCAAACCAGTGATATCCTGATAGATGATGGTGCCAAGACGGTTGACAGCAGTACCTTCGGCAGTACCTTCTTCGTACGATTCAGCGAGGTTGGCAGTGCGGCCATCGTATGTGGTAATAGCAGGAGCATACTGCGTTCCGCAGACTCCAGCACCAGAGCCATCGAACTTCTTCCAACCGGTAGTGTTCACCTTAGCCGTCTGGTCGCTCTCCTGGTCGGCGTTGTCGGTCTTGAACTGAGCAACGGCAGTAGCCAGCTCGGTCTCGTCACCACTTGCCTTGGCGGCAGCAATAGCGTCGATCAACTTACCAACAGCAACAGCATCCGAGTCGGCAGCCAGAGTCTCAGCCTCCTTCATCAAGTCGCTCTTCACTGGAGCGGTATAGCTGGCAAGTGCATTGCCGGCACCCATCTCGTAGGTATCGCCGTACTTAGACAACTTACCAGTAACGATGACGCTGGCACGCAGCTCGATATCGTCGATAGAGGCGAAGTCGGCACCCTCGAGGCCCTTACCATGGTAGAGCTCGAACTGCTGACCCGAGGTCTTGCCATCCTCCGAAATCCAGTAAGTGATGTACTTGCCGGTCTCGTCGAACTTATCGACCTTCGAAACAAGACCCTTTACGAATACGGTCTCGTCCAAAGCATCGCCTGCATCAATCAGGGCAACGGCCTCAGCAATGGTATAAGCCGTCTCGAGAGTGTTGGCAATGTGCTTCTCCTCTACGACTACGACAGTTGCATTCTCGTCATCGACGTAAGTAACCTTGAGGGCAGCGATACGACGATTACCAGTAGTACCGCCAACAGTGAACTTAACATTGTTGGTATTGGCATCACCATCAGCAGGAGTCCAAACGCCATCGGTCAAAGTTCCCTTGTCGGCAGTCAACTCATTGGAACCATCACTGGTTCCGAAAGTAATCTCAATTTTTTGAATGGCTACCTTGTCGCCTGAAATAGTGAACGTATTGCCTCCGTAAGCACGGACAGCGGTACCATTAGTATAATACTTTGGCGCATTGCTACCCGTTCCCTTACTGAAAACGGCATTGATCTTCGCATCCAATGCTTCCGTTCCCATTTCGGTCGTTTCCGAATAATGTTCCGAAGCGACCCAATTAGCCTCAGCAGGTGTCACCTCCGCTTCGGCCAGGCTAATCTTGTTCTGTACGACATCGACCGATTCAGTCTTTGCCGACACGTTCATCGCACCGCACAATAAGAGCAGTGAGACAAACACTTTAGTAAAATTTCTCATAAGCATAAATTTAGGAAAAAGTGTTTTGAAATTTATATGAATAAATTAATTGGTAATGCCCGATACGAATGTGTCTCCTACGTTCCTGTGCCAGAAAATGTCTCATGGTCGATGGTATTCTTTATAGGTAGATTTCATATCGGCACAAAGATACATCTTTTTTACATATTGTATTAAAAAAGGGCAAAAAAAATGTGTTTTCCGCTTGATTTTTTTTCACTTGACTCCAAATATATCTGTTTTTGGCCGAATTTCCACCTCGAATGCTATAGTAAGACGAATGCTCGGGTAGTAACGTCCGTTAACTACCCGAGCAAAGCGATGTATTGGAAAAGTAGAGCAAACTACATTACACATTACTCTTTACTATCTACTCTTTACACATTAATACACATCGAACACCGAGCCGCCGACAAACTCGCGGAGGATACTGTCGGTCGGGATGTCGAGGCTGGAGATTGGCGAAAAATAAGACAGGAAGTGCAGCAGACGGTCGGCCTCCGGGCGAGCGGGTGAGTCGAACGGCACCTCCTGCAAGATATGAACCGCCTTGGGTTGCAGGGCAGCCAACTCGTAGATCAAGGTGGTGTTGAAGAATACGTCGGCGTTCTCCTGATAGGGGAAGATCCACTTCTCCTCACCACGGCGCACCGATTGCCAACGGAGCAAAGTGCTCTCGCCCGACACGCCACGGGTGGTATAGTCGCGGCAGAGGCGACGGATGAGACGGTTTTCGCTGGTCGATATTCGGGTCTCGTCATCGATGCGCAGGGTGGTCAGCGCCGAGGCATAGATGAGGTGTTTCTTTTCGGCAGGCACCTCCTGGTGCAGGATAGGATTGAGCGCATGGATGCCCTCCATGATGACTACGTTCTCGGGGCGCAGCTGAATCATTCGACCTTGGTATTCGCGCTTGCCGGTGCTGAAGTTGTAGGTAGGCATCGAGACCTCGTAGCCGGCAAAGAGGCCACGCATGTCCTTGCCCAACTGCTCGAGATCGACCGCATAGAGCGATTCGAAGTCCTTCTCGCCGTTCTCGTCGAGCGGTGTCTGGTCGCGGTTGACGAACCAGTTGTCCATCGAGAGGATGACCGGCATTTTACCCAGTTTGATGAGGTGCATGGAGAGACGGTTGATGGTCGAGGTCTTACCACTGGACGAGGGTCCAGCCAAGAGGACGATCTTCAAGTCGGGTTTATTGACAAGCTGTTGGGCAATCTGGTAGAGGTCTTCGTTCTGTATGCGTTCTGCCTCATCCATTATTTGACGGATACGGCCAGAGCTGATGGCCAGATTCAAGTCGGTTACGTTGTTCAAACCGAGTGCAGCATTACGTTCGGCATTACGTTGAATAGTCGCTTCTAATTTCGTCATGGTAATTAGCAATTAAGTAAATTAAATACTAAAAATAGTAAATATTACCCTAACAAATAAAAAACTCAAGTTTCGCAAGTATGGCAACTTGCTCACTTTTGCGGAGTTAAAGGGAGTTATAAGGAGTTATCGCTTCGCTCAGGTCCTCGCAGCGAATGGAACGATTGATAATCGTTCAGCGAGAAGACGAAGCTTTAGCTGAGGGGACAAACGGACGTTACTACAGAAGGCCAAAAGTGTGTTGATTAGCTTCAACAATCGTCCGTTAACTCCATAGCCGCAGGCTGTTAACTCCTGCTAACTACCCCAATTAACTACTCTATCGCAATTGCGAAATCACATAGGGCAATCAGATGTTGGTAGGGCAAAGATAAGTGTTTTTTTGCGGTCGATGCAAGAAAATGCCCATTTTTTTCGGTATTTTGTTTTGAAAAAGCCGATTTTGCCTGTATTTTATGCCAAAAAATTTGGTTAATTGAAAAAAATGGTGTACCTTTGCGCTCGCAAAAGTGAAAAGAATATTTTTATTTAATATTTAATATTTCACATTGCATTGCCCCATGGTGTAATGGTAGCACACCAGATTTTGGTTCTGTTTGACTGAGTTCGAGTCTCGGTGGGGCAACAAGAAAATAAGATGAGTGGCGCGTTCTTCGGGGCGCGCTTCTTTGTTATAAAAACCCTTGTGCCCATGCAAATGGAAACGAACTGTTTGAAGGTGGGCATTGATGTGGGGTCAACCACTACGAAAATAGTTGCCTTAGACGAGCGTGAAACCGTAATTTACACCCGATATGTCCGACATTTGGCACGCGCTAAGGAATCTGTCATCGAGTCACTGACCGAACTACAGAAACTGTTGCAAACACGACCACCCTTCAGTGCATCCACACAACCTTACGGCATTTCTTTGCGTATCACCGGCAGTATTGGAATGGGTATTGCCGAACGCGTAGGACTCCCTTTCATCCAAGAGGTGGTCGCCGCCTCCAAGTGCATTCAGCACGACCATCCGGAAGTGCAGTCGATGATTGACATCGGTGGCGAGGATGCCAAGGTGGTTTTCTTCCGCCAGGGCGTGGCACAAGACCTCCGCATGAACGGCAACTGCGCCGGCGGCACGGGCGCCTTCATCGACCAGATGGCTATCATCCTGGGCGTCAACGTGAACGAACTCAACGACTTAGCCTTGCAGAGCACACAGGTCTATCCGATTGCGTCACGTTGTGGCGTCTTCAGCAAGACCGACATACAGAACCTTATTGCCAAAAACATCCCCAAAACTGATATTGCAGCCTCCATCTTCCGGGCCGTTGCGGTGCAGACCGTGATGACCCTGGCGCATGGTTGCGACCTGCGGCGACCTGTCCTCTTCTGTGGCGGGCCGCTCAACTTCATTCCTGCCCTCCGCAAGGCGTTCATCGACTACATGAACCTCCAGGAGGGGGAGGTCGTCCTGCCCGAAAGGGGTACGTTGTTGCCTGCCGAGGGGGCTGCCCTGAGTCAGGTGGAGGACGAGTCGTTCCTCCCTATCGATGAACTTATCCGCAAGATACAAGCCGCTTTCTGTCAGGAGAATACGCACTCGGCCGGAGCATTGGAACCAATCTTCAAGGACGGGCTCGACTACACCCATTGGTTCGAACGCATCCTGCGCAACCGCATCGAAGTGGCCACTTTGGCAGAAAGTGCCGAGGGGAAGGTCGTACCTGCCTACTTAGGCATCGACAGTGGTTCGACCACCACCAAGATTGTAGTGCTCAACCGCGCGGGCAAGATGCTCTTCGACTACTACCACACCAGCGACGGCAACCCCATCGGCACCGTCGAGAAAGGGTTGCAGGAATTGCGCCAGCAACTCACGGCCGAGGGATTGACCCTCAACATCTTAGGCAGTTGTTCGACGGGCTATGGCGAAGACCTGATGAAGGCCGCCTTCCAGTTGGACCACGGCATCATCGAGACCATCGCACACTTCCTGGCAGCACAACATATCGACCCCGAAGTATCGTTCATCCTCGACATCGGCGGTCAGGACATGAAAGCCGTCTTTGTGCAAGATGGCATCATCCACCGCATGGAAATCAACGAGGCCTGCTCCTCGGGGTGCGGTTCGTTCCTTTCGACCTTTGCCACCTCGCTGGGTTACGACATTGCCGACTTTGCCGACGAGGCACGCAAGAGCCTGTCCCCCTGCGACTTAGGTACCCGTTGCACCGTCTTCATGAACTCGAAGGTCAAGCAGGTGTTGCGCGAGGGTGCCAGTGTGGCCGACCTCTCGGCAGGCCTGGCCTATTCGGTGGTGAGGAACTGCCTCTACAAGGTACTCAAACTGAAGTCGGTCAACGACTTAGGCAAGCACATCGTGGTGCAAGGTGGCACCATGCGCAACGACGCGGTGGTGCGTGCTCTGGAGATTCTCACGGGTGCCGAGGTGTCCCGTTGCGACAAACCCGAACTGATGGGCGCCTACGGGTGTGCGCTGTATGCGATGAGGAAAAAAGAGGAAGACCCCTCCCCAGCCATCCCCTCGGCTAAAGCCTCGTCTTCTCGCGGAGAGTTATCAACTCTCCCTAATTGCTGCGAGGACCCGAGGGGAGGAGAGTTTTCCTCCGAGGACAAAAACGAGAAAGTGAAGTCGCTGGACGACCTGTTGGGCAAGGCGGAATTTACGACCAAGAACGTCTATTGCCACGGCTGCGACAATCAATGTCTGGTTACCACCTACAAGTTCGGCAACGGCAAGACCTACTTCTCGGGCAACCGTTGTGAGAAGGTCTTCGTCAATGGTGCGGCGGCCAAATATCGTGGCCTCAATGCCTACCAGATGAAGTTGAGCGCCCTCTTCGACCGCGCCAAGGAGTCGGAGAAATCAATCGAAGTCGTTAAGAATCAAGAGCGTCGCATCGGTATGTTGCGCGCCTTGAACCAATATGAGGAGTTCCCCTTCTGGCACACTTTCTTCACGCAATGCGGATGGGAAGTGGTATTGAGCGATGCCTCCAACTACAGCAAGTACGAACAGAAAGCCGGCATGGTGATGTCGGACAATATCTGCTTCCCCGCCAAGTTGATGCACAGCCACGTGCAGAACCTGGTCGATAAGGGGGTGCAACGTATCTTCCTGCCCTTCGTCATCCACGAGCAAGTGGCTGATGGTCAGAACAGTTACAACTGCCCCGTCGTGACAGGCTACAGTGAGGTGATTCGTAGCGTGCAGGGTGGACAGATTGACATGATCAGTCCCGCCATCAGTTTCCGCGACAAGGATCTCCTGCTCCGCCAATGCACGGACATGATGTTGCAGTTGGGTATCAAAGAACGTTCGCGTGTGCGTTCGGCTTTTGCCAAAGCCTGTTACGAACAGACCCTCTTCGAGCGCTCCCTTTGCCACTATTCGGAGGACATTCTGCTCGAAGCACGCAACCATCACCGCATGGTCATCTTGCTGGCAGGACGTCCTTATCACAGCGACCCCCTCATCCAACATCAGGTAGCCGACATGATAGCCGGCATGGGCGTAGATGTCATCACCGACGACATTGTGCGCGAGAAGGATATCCCGCTCTCCGACGTCCACTTCGTTCCCCAATGGGCCTATCCGAACCGCATCCTGAAAGCCGCCAAGTGGTGCGCCATGCAGGGTGACGACGTGCACATGGTGCAGTTCACCTCGTTTGGTTGTGGTCCCGACGCCTTCTTGGTCGATGAGGTACGCGACCTCCTGATGCGCCATCATAAGTCGCTCACCCTCTTGAAGTTGGACGACATCAACAACGTCGGTTCCATGAAGTTGCGCATCCGCAGTCTCATCGAGTCGCTCAAGTTGGCGCAGAGCCGCAAGGAGGGTCAGGCACCGCAACGTCCTGTCGAGTTTGCCACCACCCCTACCTTCGACGAAGCGTGTCGCGGACGCAAGATTCTGGTACCTTTCTTCACGCAGTTCGTCTCGCCCTTTATCCCTGTGATTTTCAAGCTGGCAGGTTACGACTGCGAGAGTCTGCCATTGTCCGACAGCCTCTCGGGCGACATGGGTCTGCGCTATGCCAACAACGAAGTCTGCTACCCCGCCACCCTCATCGTCGGCGACTTTGTCAAGGCGTTCCGCACCGGCAAGTACGACCCCGAACAGACGGCGGTTGCCATCACCCAGACGGGCGGTCAGTGCCGTGCCTCGAACTATATCACGTTGATTAAGAAAGCGTTGGTCGATGCCGGCTTCCCCCAGGTGCCGGTCATCAGTGTGGCTTTCGAGGACTTGGGCAACTATCAACCGGGCTTCTCCATTCCCGTCCGCAAGATATTGCCGATGTTCTTCTACGGCATCATGTATGGCGATGTCCTGGCCAAGTTCTATTACCCCGCCGCCGTGCGCGAACGCGAACCCGGACAGGCCAAGGCGTTGCGCGACAAGTACTTGCAACTGGGTGTTGAGGCGGCCCTGCGCAAAGACCGCAAGGCGCTGCTCCGTCTGTTGGGCGAAGCCGCTGCCGAGTTCAATGCCATCTGCATCGAAAAGGAGACCCGCAAGGTCGGTGTGGTCGGTGAGATTTTCCTCAAGTTCCACCCCTATGCCCACAAGCATGTGGTGGATTGGCTCATCGAACGTGGCATCGAAGTGCAACCGCCCATCCTCATCGACTTCTTCATGCAGTCGTTCGTCAACCGCCGCGTCAACCTCGAAACACATATCACGCGCAGCAAGGTGCCCGACTTCATCTTTGCCGCCCTCTACAAGGTCATCCGTAAGCAATATGCCAAGTTCAACCGCATCGGCGCGCAGTTCCGTTACTACCAACCGCTGCACGACATCTTCGACGAAGCCCGTTCCGGACAAGACATCCTCACCCTCAATGCCCAGTTCGGCGAGGGTTGGTTGCTCCCTGCCGAAGTGGCGGAATTTGCCAAGCACGGCGTCAACCACGTCATCTCGCTCCAGCCTTTCGGTTGCATCGCCAACCACATCATCGCCCGAGGCGTGGAACGCCGCATCAAGGAGTTCTACCCCGACATGAATCTGCTCAGCATCGACTTCGATGCCGGCGTCAGTGAGGTGAACATCACCAACCGTCTGTTGCTCTTCATCGACAATCTCAAGTAGTTTTCCCCTCCGTTGGAGAACAAAAATGTCAGATATTTGTACTAAATCGCACTTATTTTAGCACATTTAGTACAAATATCTCACATTTTTTAGTCTTTCCCCTATTTAGGGGAATAGAATGGGTCTGTCAATTCAACTATGCAAAACGGGTATAAATGAGAGCGTTCGATGCGTTTTTAGTGTAGAATTGCAGCAACCTATCGAAATAATGAGTAAATTCGCGTCGTTTTTTGCAATAAGGCAAGCAAAACATATAACAGTTTATACATTATTTTATATCATTTAGGCAAAATGCATTTATTTTTACGCACTTTGGGGCTTAGTTTGTTTTTAGGGCTTAGTCCTGCTTATTCTGCTTTCGCATTTGAGGTAGATAAGCTTTCTTATGCGATTGTTTCAACAATTTCTTCAACTGTTAAGGTAACTCCTTCGGAAAGTGGTATTATCTACAGTGGTGACATCACAATTCCAGAATCTGTCACTTATGAAGGCGTTAAATACTCTGTAACAGAAATTGGAGATAACGCTTTCGAAAATTGCTCAGGTTTGACCAACATCTCCTTACCAAGCACATTGGAAAGAATAGAAGATTCCGCATTTGGATTCTGTTCCGGATTGACTTCTGTCGTCATTCCAGAAGGCACAAAAACAATTAATGCCGAAGCTTTCTGGCATTGCACGAACTTGGCAAGCATCACGATTCCTGGATCATTGACAACACTGGGTCATCGTGCATTGTATGGTTGTTCGAACTTGAAAACTATCATTTTTACTGGCACTTATCCGTTCAATTCTGTATATATTCCTGGGGTCATCGAGAGTTTCGACAAGTATGAAGCCACTCTTTATGTTCCATTTGACTGCGCAAGTAATTACAAGAAAAATGCGTGGTGTTCAAGATTCCCAGCCATCGTCGAATATGGTGACGTCGTTGATGGTGTGGCCTATTCTCAGGACTTCAATGTCACTTCGAGAATTCGATACACTCGTAGTTTCAAGAACACCAACTGGCAGCCACTCTATGTGCCATTTGCCATTCCTGTGGACACTTTGAAAAATCATGGCTTGAAGTTGGCATTCCTCAACCCAACCAGCGGCGACGAGGAGGCTACCGTGGAGTTCGTCATTGCCGTCAGCGGTTTGTCCAAGCCAAACACTCCTTATATGATCAAGGCCGAGGAGCCTTGCGACGTTGTCTTGAACTTCCCAAGCGTTGCCACCGAGGCTACCATCGACAACAGCATCAACTGCACTTCTTCCACACAGAAATTTACCTTTACTGGCACATCCAACGGCGTTTCGGGCGAGGATATGTACAACAATTCATACTATGCCATGGCAGGCGGCATGTTGTGCCTTCCACAGGACAATACCGTCTTCCTCAAACCACAGCGCTGGTACATGAAGGTCGAGAATCTGGACGGCACGCCCGCACAGCAGGCAGCTACGATCCGCTTCGTCGTCTCCGAAGAGGAGGTTGAGGATGCACCTACTGCCATCGAGAGCATCGATGCCCCAGCTGCTACCGACGATGCCTACTACAACATCGAGGGCCGTCGCACCGCTGCTCCTGCCCAGACAGGTCTTTTCATTCACCAAGGTAAAATCTTACTCATCCGCAAATAAAATATGAAACGCACATACATTCAGCCACAAATCATCCTCGTTCAGGTAGAACTCGAAAACCTCATCTGCGACCAGTCATTGTATGGCGAAAAAACGACAAACGTCAACATGAGCACTAACACTGCCTCCGCATTTGATGCTCCCCGCACCCGCCTCTGGGGCAACGACGAGGATTGATTCCCGTTTCCACAAAAAAAACTCTCACTGGGACGCAGTGAGAGTTTTTTTTGTACCCGAACTCCTACCCTCGCGCAGCGCAGACACCCCACCCGATCTTGCCCCTCCGCACTGTCGAACTACCGTTGGGCGCGCTCCGTTTACCTTCCTTCCGCAACGCCTTCTTTGAAAAGAAGGAAAAAGAACCAAAAAAGAAAGCAAAAAGAACGGAAAAAGAACGCAACTACGGTACGACGTCGGCTCGTCCAAGGAGGGAACGCTTAACGGGTATTTTTATAGAACACGAAAGTTTCGAAACAAACGAAAATCGCCGTTGCTCCGCTTTCAAACGAGGCATTTCGCTTTTTAGTTTTTTCGCGTTCTAAATAAAAATCTCGCAGAGTGTACGGGAGTGTATTGGAGTTCCTATGTTGCTTTTTTTCATGCACTTCCACGTGATGTTATTATAAATCCATCAATTGAACTTAATCTTAACTTAATTTTTTGGTGGCGCGAGAGCTATGCAACTCAATTGTTAACTTAATTGACTTAATTGGCTCCATAAAGGAGCGTTATTCGGGCTCGCTTAAAGAACGAAAAAAAATAATCTCTCGCAGAGTGTATGGGAGTGTAAGGGAGTTTCCAAATTCGTTTTGAAATTCGTAAATATACCTTGCCGAATGATGAATGTAACGGACAAGGCAATTAGTCTCAATTAGTTAAATTCGGTGATTTCTCTTTACTCTCAAAGAGTTCCGATATAATCCTCATTTCCACTCTTTTACACTCTGCGAGAGGTTAAAGCAAATCAGCGAGAGGTTAAAGCAAATCAGCGAGAGGTTAAAACGAATCAGCGACAGACAACTACATTACACTCTATTCATTTCTCTTTACTCTCTCCAACGAACGTGGCCCACACCTGTTGGGAGGCGACGCGGAAGTCGAAGTTGACATAGCAATAGGACTCCGCCTCGATGCCGAAGGAGGCGCCGCAGTGCCAGGTCTGGTGTTTCTTGAGGAAAGCCTTTACCGCCTTCTCCAACGTCGGAGCTTTCTGCTCGGCCTTGACCTCCAGTTGACTGATCCGGCCATCGCGACCCACCATGAAACGGGCCTTGACGAGGCCCTCCTCGCCATTCTTCAACGCCTTGGCGGGATAAGGCAGTTCGTTGGCAATCAGTTCCTGGAACGCCTCTTCGCCCTCCGGCCAATAGGGCTGGTAACTGAATGGCAGACAGAACAATATCGTGGGGCGCAAGGCATCCATCTCGCCCGTACGGAGTTGTTGGCGCAGACTCTCCAGGTCGCCGAAGCCGTGGACCGACTCCGTCTCGCCCTTCTCGACCGAATAGAGCACCGTGATTTCGGCCATCATATCGACCGGTTTGCCGTCGCGCTGCGCCGGAATCCAACGTCCCATGTTACGGATGGCCATGTTGACACGCACACGGAACATCTCACTCGGTTCGCGGGCAATCTCCAACACCTTGGCTTTGCCGTTGGCATCGATCAAGAAACGCGCCTCGACCTTAGCGCCCAGCCGTTTCAGGAACGCCTCCTCGGGATAGTTGACATACTTGTAAATCAACTTATAGAGGGCATCGACGCCCGCCGCATAACGCGGATAACTATCGACCTGCTGGTTGGTGCTGTCCAACAGGAAGACGGCAGGCGCATCGTGATCCAGGACGTTGTGGCGGTCGCGCGTATGGAACTCAAACCGCTGAGCCAATGCGCCTTGCGCCAATGCCCCGAGCAACACGACAGCCAATAAACGACACGTAGCCACACCCCAACGGGATGCAGCTACGCGGATATGTAAGAGAGTAAGATTCATGGTAAATATGTTAGGAATTGAAATTTGAAAATTGAAAATTGAAAAAGGATATCAATTATCAATTGTCAATTATCAATTAAGCGAAGTCCGTCGGACGAGCTTCATTTCTTCTTTTTCTTCGAGAGGTCAGGATAATATTCATCGACCGACTGAATAGCATCGGCATTGCCGGCACGCATGATGTCTTCGACCAGACTGTTCATATAGAGCTCCAGGTTGGTGTACCAACCGCGTGGATCGAGAGACTTCTCCTTGCCGTCGTCGGCATTCTTGCGGTTCAGGCCATGCTTCTTCTCCCAATCGTCGGGGATGCCGTCACCGTCGGTGTCGAAGTGCGAAGAGCGCTTCACCTCAGGCAGTTCGGGGAAGGAAGGTCGGGTCCGAGAGGGAGCGGCATCGAGGGCATTGATGGAATCGACAATACCGGGAGTCATCGACTTGCCGCCCGTATAAGTCACGGTACCAGTGCGCGCCTCACGCATGTATCGGGCATCGACCGAGTCGCGCCACAACGAGGCACCGGCATATTGAAGCACTTTATTGAAAGCCTCTTCGGCCGTATGGGTCGTGACGGTGCCACTCTCGATGGGTTGGTCCAAGCGGACCGAGACACAATCCCAACCATGAGCATCCTTGACGTAGGTGACATCCTTGCCGTAGTAGTGCAGCGTGTCGATGATATATCGCTCGTTGTTGACCAATGCCAGGCCGCCCTCATAGATGACACCCTTCCAGTCGTAGTTGACAGGGTTCTTGGCCTTGGTCACATAGTTGCCATCGATGTAATAGCGCGAGGCATAGCCCAAGAAAGTAGTTTCCTTCTTGCCGCCAGTGGTGCTATTAGCCACCGTGACAGAGGTCACGCACGCCTTGTTGTAGGTAGCAGGACCCGCCTTGTAGTAGTTGTTGACGATGTTGATATAACCGCCGCCGGGACCGCCGTAGCAACCACCCTTGCCCCAGTTGTACATCACGCAGTTACGGAAATCGACGCGCTCGGCCTGGAGGCAGTTCTCGTACTGGCTCGAGAGGTTGCCCTTGTAGTTGTAACGGGCACCGTTGAAGCGAGGCGAACGGTTCTGCATGTTACTCAGGAAGTTGTGATGGAAAGAGGCATGTTTGCCACCCCAGATACCGCCATAACTGTGCTGGCCCTTGGAGTGACCGGGGTTGGCCAATGCCTCACCCAGGGTGCACCACTGCATGGTGAAGTCGCGGTTGTCGTAGTAGGAAGCAATCTCGTCGATGCTCCAGGAGAAAGAACAGTGGTCCAGGATGACACTGCTGAGTTGGCGACCCCAGGTGGCATCGGCACCGTCGTTGACATCGCGCAACTGCGAACGGCGGAAACGGATGAAACGGATGATATTATTGTTGCCCAACACGCGGACGGTGTAGTAGCGGACGGTGATACCCTCGCCGGGAGCGGTCTGACCCGCAATGGTGAGACTGTCGCCCTCGATGAGCAGGTTCGACTTGAGATCGATGTAACCGCTCACGTCGAAGACAATCGTTCGGTTGCTGACCGAAACGGCGTCGCGCAAGGAACCGGGACCGGAGTCATTGAGATTGGTAACATGATAGACAGAGCCATCGCGGCCACCCGAAGTAGTATATCGGGCATAACCTTCAGCTCCAGGAAAGGCGGGTACTTGTTCTTTGGCATTGTCTGCCAACGCATACAGTGGAATCAAGCAGAACGTCGCCCAAACAAGAGCTGACTTCATAAAGAGACACGGCATAGAATGTAGTAATAAAATAAACAGTTTAGTTGTATTATCGGGTACAAAGATATGTTTTTTTAAGGTTCCATGTTCCAATTATGACAAAAAACTCCACTTTCGAGCCGAAATAAAACGCTTTTCTCACTAAATTGAAACATTTTACACATTAATTATTGTCTATAATGTAAATTATTCTTAAATTTGCGCAGTCAAATAATCCATACTTTTATACGAAACGTTGATTTCTCTCATTGACAAAGACAACCAATTTTTATTTATGGAAATTAAAAGAATCTTTTTGAAAAATGCCCGAAGGGTCATTGCAGCCGCATGTTTCATGTTGCTCAGTGTCACTATGGCCTGGGCACAAAAAACTGTCACCGGCACCGTGGTCGATGCCACAGGCGAACCCATCATCGGTGCCAATGTCCTGATACAGGGCACTTCGCAAGGCGTCACCACCAACATTGACGGAAACTTCTCGCTCTCGGCCGTCCCCGAGAGTGCCGTGCTGCACGTCACCTTCATCGGTTATGCAGCTCAGGACATCGCCGTCAAGGGACAGACCCATATCCAAGTCACACTCACCGAAGAGCAGGACCTCCTGGACGAAGTTGTCGTCATCGGTTACGGTGTCCAGAAGAAACGTGACCTCACCGGCGCCATCACATCGATCAAGCCGGAAGATATCACCGCTGCGCCACTCCCCAACCCCGTCGAGTCGTTGCAAGGCAAGGTGGCTGGTCTCGACATCACCCGTTCATCGGGTCAGGCCGGTGCCAGCAGCAGCATGAAACTGCGTGGTACCCGTTCGATGGTTGCTGCCGAGAGTGGCAACGACGAACCGTTGGTACTCATCGACGGTCTGCCTGGCAGCCTTACCACCCTCAATGCCAACGACATCGAGAGCATTGAGGTACTGAAAGATGCCTCCTCGACCGCCGTGTATGGTGCTTCGGGCGCCAATGGTGTCATCATTGTCACCACCAAGAGTGCCAAGGCAGGCAAGACCATCGTCAACTTCAACTCTTACGTCGGCATCAACGGCTGGTCCAAGACCCCCAAGATGTATAACGGCAAGGAATACTTTGACCTCAAGAAGAAACTCCAGCAGCAGGAAGGCACCTACACCGCCGACGAGGATGTCTTCAACGCTGCTGTCTATGATGCCTATCTGCAAGGCCAGAGCATCGACTGGGCCGACGAATTGCTCAAGACGGGCATCACCCAGAACTATTCTCTCTCCATCAGTGGCGGCAACGACACCACCAAGGGTTACCTCTCGCTCAACTACACAGGCGAGGAGGGTCAGTACGAGAACGACAACTACAAGGTCTATTCCACCAACATCAAGGTGGATCACCAAGTGAAGAAGTGGATGTCGGCCGGTGTCAACGTACAAGGCAGTTTTGCATTCAAGAACGCGGCCTATGCCAAGTTGGAGAATGCCCTCATTCAGAACCCAATGGGTAGCGCCTACGACGAAGACGGCAACGTCAACATCTTCCCTATTGCGGGAGATGACCAGTTCGTCAGTCTGTTGGTCAACAACCACGACAATTACCGCAACCAGAATCAGAACCTGCGGCTCTACATCAACCCCTACATGCGATTCAATATTATCAAGGGACTCACCTTCGAGACCCGCGCCAACGTCTCGTTGGGCTATAGCAAGACGAATCGCTTCGAGGGTCTGGGATCCTACAAGTATTACTCAACCCATCCTGAATATACCGGCACGGAGACGGCCAAGGAGGTGTATGGATCGGTCAACAACAGCAACTCCTACAGCTACAAGTGGGAGAACATCCTGACCTATAACTTCCAGATTGCCAAGGACCACGACTTCACCTTCACCGGTGTCACCACCTGGTCGCACAGCCGCAACGAGAGCTCCTATTCCTATGCCGACAACCTGACCTCCAACACCTATTTGTGGCACAATCTCAGTTCCGGCACCAATCACAGGGTCGAGTCGAAGTACACCATGCAGAAGACCTTGGGATACATCTATCGTCTGAACTACTCCTACAAAGGTCGCTACCTGGCATCGGCCTCCATGCGTCATGATGGTTCTTCGGTTTTGGCCAAAGACCACAAGTGGGATTCCTTCCCTGCCTACTCGTTGGGTTGGCGCATCAGCGACGAGTCGTTCATGGAAGCTACCGACAACTGGCTCGACAACCTGAAAATCCGTCTGGGTCAAGGCGTTACAGGCACATCGAGCATTGCTCCTTACCAGACACAGAACCAATTGGAGCAGTCGTATGCCATCTTGGGCGGCGAGTACCTGATCGATTACAAATACCCCCAGAAGATTGTCGATCCTTTCCTGAGTTGGGAGAAGTCCTACAACACCAACCTCGGTATCGACATGGCAGTCTTGGGTGGTCGTGCCGAGGCCAACATCGACCTCTATCACACCACAACCAAGGATATCATCTGGAGAAAGACTGTGCCAAGTATCTATGGTCAGTACAACACCTCGACACCTTACACAACCACGACAAATATCTGTGAATCAGAGAACAAGGGTATCGAGCTCTCACTCACTGGCCGTCCCTTCATTGCCAACAAGGCAGGAGATTTCTCCTGGACGGTCAATGCCACCTTCACCTATGCCGAAGAGTCTCTCACCAAGTTCACTTCCGAGAATCAGGATCAGGAAATCTCTGGCAAGACCATCTTGAAGAAGGGTGAACCTATCAACTCCTTCTATGGATACAAACTGGACGGCACTTGGACCACCGCCGAGGCTGCCGATGCCGAAGTCTTTGGTGCCAAGCCCGGCGACCTCAAGATTGTCTGCAAGGGCGTAGAGAAAGTCAGCGACGGACACTTCCGCGAGAAGAAAGTCGATGCCGACGGCAACAGTTATTATGTTGAATATGACGCCACTAACAAGTGCGCCGCTACCACCTATCAGCAGGTACTCGGTCATGCACAACCCGATTGGACGATGGGTCTCAAGAACACCTTCAACTACAAGGGCTTCGACCTCTCCATCTACTGCTACTGGCGTTTCGGTCAGACCATCGACTACAGCATGTTAGGTCGCTATTCTACAGGTGTTTCCAACAACTTCCCGAAGTATTTCGACTATGCGACTCCCGAGACACTGGATCGCAGTCACACCTATCCGCTCATGACAGAAAAGCAGTCCTTCAACCAAATGGATGGCAACTATGGCATCACCTTTGTCGATGGCTCTTTCTTCAAGGTAAAGAACATCTCTTTGGGCTACACCCTGCCCAAGAAGGTGCTGAAATCCATCCACATGGAGAATGTCCGCGTCTATGGCACCATCACCAACCCATTTGTTGTGGCTCACAGCGACTTGATTGAAGACTACGACCCCGAAATGGCAGGCAGTCTCGACTATCCGCTGACCAAGCAACTCGTCTTTGGTGTCAATGTACAATTCTAAGACAACCTATTATATTTATTCTGGTAGTTAACTGGAGTTAATAAAGGAGTTAACTGGAGTTAACGGACAAATGATAAAGTTATCATCAGATTGTATCGTCTGTTAACTCCTCAGACAAAGTCTGTTATCTACCGTTAACTCCCATAACTCCCGACAGAACAAAATCGAAACAATATGAACAACAAATCTCGATATATTGCCTTCGCCGCCATCGGCGCACTCACCTTCAGCGGGTGCGACTTGGACGAATATAACCCCTCGGCAGGCTCCACCACGTTGACCAACTACACTACGTGGGCTGGTCTGCAAACCCATTGTTACAGCACGCTGTATCATGAACTCTATTCCAAGAGCGACTTCCTCTTCCTCTCGGAGGGCGGTACCGACCTGTGGCTCAACCCCTCAGGCACAGAGTATGCCAGCCAAGTGTTCTACTATGACGGTCTAAGCGTAGCCCGACAGGAACCCGATAAGGTCTGGAAACAGGCATACACAATCATTGCTACCTGCAACTCCGTCATCCAGAATGCCGACCAGGTGGAAGGAGGCAAGGCAGAGGACATTGCCGTTCTCAAGGCCGAGGCACAATGTATCCGCGCCTTCATGCACCTCACCTTAGTCACTTACTTCGGACCTGTCACTATCTGCAACACCGTTGTCGGTGAAGCAAGTGACACGCCTACCCGCGACAGCCAAGAGAAGGTCTATCAGTCCATCATCGCCGACCTCAAGGAGGCTGCCGAGCATCTTGAGGTACAACCATTCGGTGGCAACTATGCCCGCGTCAGCAAGAAGACGGCCTTGGGTCTGTTGGCTCGCGCCTATGCACAGGGTGCCGGCGAGGGATTGAAGGAGAACGGCATCAGCTACTGGCAGCGCGCCAAAGAGGTTTCCGAAGACCTCATTGCCAACGCCAGCACCTACGGATTCCAGCTCTACAACGACGTGGACGACGTTTGGGCTCAGGCCAACAACCGAGGTTCGGTCAACAAGGAGTATCTCTTTGTCGTCTCGGGCTTGGATGGCACCGATGCCAATGCCAACAACATCACCTACCCCAACGCCACCAACCTGCTCTATGCTTACACCCGACCCAACCCGGGCACTCTTCAAGACATCTACAAGACCTCGTCCACTTCGAGCAACTACTTGCTTGGCACACACAACCAATCGGGTGTCATGGCACCGACACGTCATGCCATCGAGGTCTTCGGCGACTGGGATAAACGCTACGAGAACACCTTCCTGACTGCTTTTGGTGAGTTCACCGTCGATGGTTTAAGCAGTCAGACCTACGCTCGCAAGAGCATCACCGTCACGGCCGCCATTGCCAAGAAATATGGATTTGGCGAAGAGGTTCTGGTTGCCACCGTCAGCCAAGACGACTGGGACAACGACGAGGACTATTACAACTCGCTCTATCCCTCTACGCAATACAATATCCAGTTTGAGCAGAACGGTCCTGTGGGCGAATATAAGATTTACAACAATCCTGCCATCGGCAAGATAATCACGCCTTACGTCAACTTGAAGCGCACCTCTGCCACCCTCGGCACACAGACCGAGGCCACTGGTATCTGGTCCAAGGACGGTGTGCTTGGCACGGTGGCTCCAAAGAACGCCCTGGTAGTCCCTATGCCGTTGGAGACCGATGATCACCGTTTCGCTATCTACCTCTCCAAGAAGACTTTATCGGCCGAGGAGAAGTTAGCCTATGCGCCAACCGCTGTCATCAACATTGCCGACCTCTTCGGCGTAGGTTCTGACTACGAAACGGACTACCGCACCGAAAATTACAAATTCGCAACGGCAAGTACCGCGGCACAGAAGCTTTTCCCGATGTTCATCAAGTACAACAGTCTCTACTATGGTGCCATGCGCGAGTCGGGATATGAATTCCGCAACGGCGACATCGCTATCATGCGTGCAGCCGAGCTCTACCTCATCGCTGCCGAAGCAGAAGTGATGACGGGCAACGCCTCTGCTGCCATTCCTTACATCGAGGCACTGCACAATCGTGCTGTCCGCCCAGGATTTACAGCTCCTGCCGTCGCTGCTCCAACCGAACAGGATATCTTGGATGAATATGCTCGCGAAATGACCGGTGAACACATGCGTTGGCCTGTCTTGAAACGTCACCGTGGCATCAATGGCGGCAACAACTTGATGAAGTCAGCTCTGGAGGCTTACAACAAGAAAGCCGCTGCCTCCTTCCGAGAGGACATTCATTACTTCCGTCCTATCCCACAGAAGTTCCTTGACCAGATCAAGAACAAGGACGAGTACGGCGACAACGGCTACGGCTATGTTGCCAGCAAGGGCTTCTAACCTTGCCAAAAAGGCCTCAAAACACACTGTTTCAGGGGTAAAGGCATAAA
>CACYQQ010000013.1 GCA_902776605.1 uncultured Bacteroidales bacterium
TAATTACAACTATACGGTCTATGTGCCTACCAATGAGGCCATCCGCAAGTTGATTGCTTCCGGTGCGCTGCCTACTTGGGAGGATTATGAAACCAACAAGGCAGACACCGAAACGGCCGCTTTCATTGCCGACCGCATTCAGAGTTTCCTGCGTTACCATATTCAGGATAATTCACTCTTCATTCAGGGTGCACCCGTGTCGAACGAGAAGTTCGAGTCATCGAAGTTGAACGAGAAGACTCGTCGATTCTACTCCATGACCGTCAATGCCGACTATTCGGGTATGGACATCACCGACCAGTTGGGTCGTACGGTGCATGTCACCCAGAAGGAGGGTCTCTACAATACCATCTGTCGTGAGTTCTGGATTTCGCAGTCCACCACGCCGAAGGGTGTTCGTGCTACGAGGTCGTTGATATCATCGAGCAATGCCGTTGTGCATCAAGTGGATGACGTATTGCTCTTCTCTGCCGATCAGCAGAAGGACTGGTACAGCACTATGCGCGGCTATTGACCTGTGTGTGTAAAGACAGGAGGATAAATCTAACATCTACTCAAACAAATGAAAACATTGATCAAGATAGAACGTATTCTGATGACTTGCTGCCTGTTGTGGCTGTTCAGCGTGAACGCCTTGGCACAAGGAAAGATTACCTCGGTGCATGGTACCATCGAAGACGAGTTCGGTCCCCTGATGGGTGCCACCGTCTGTGAGGTGGATGCCAACGGCCGTGTCATCTCTGGTACGCAGTCGGATATAAACGGTAACTTCACCATGAAGATTATCAACCCGAAGGATAAGTTGCGCTTCCAGTTCTTAGGTATGACGACGCAGACTTTCGATATCGACAAGACCGAGTTCAACGTCAAGATGTCGGCCGAAGCTCAGACTATCAAGGAGGTAACTGTCTCTGCCACCAAGCGCATGGAGGGCAACTCGCTGCATATCCCGGAACGAGAAGTGGCAAAAGCCCACCAGACCATCAAGATGGATGAGTTTGAGGGCTTGGCTATCACCACCGTCGATGAGGCTTTGCAAGGTCGAATCGCCGGTCTCGACATCGTTTCGCTCTCCGGTAACCTGGGTTCCGGTTCGGTGATGCGTCTGCGTGGTGCATCGTCACTCTCTTCGTTGACCAACGAGAACCCCCTTATCGTTGTCGATGGCAACGTGTGGGATGTCGATATGTCGAACTTCGATATCTCGTCCAGCAGTGACGAGAAGTTCGCCGAACTCTTGAACATCAACCCGGAGGATATTGCCTCCATCAACGTATTGAAGGATGCCTCGGCTACCGCCATCTACGGTTCGCAAGGTGGTAACGGTGTCATCGAGTTGACCACTAAGCGTGGACAACGCGGTGCGCCAAAAATCACTTATAACTACAAGCTTTCGGCCACTTTCCAGGGTGAAGGTTACAAGTTGCTGAATGGCGATGACTACACCATGATGCTCAAGGAGGCTTACTTCAACCCCGAGCAGCGTGACGGTGCTTCGAACATCAACGAGTTGAACTACAGCCCCACCTTCTCGGAGTACGAACAGTATAACAACAACACCGACTGGCGTAAAGCCGTGACGCAGGTGGGTATCCGTCAGAACCACTACGTTACCATCTCGGGTGGTGGTGAACGGGCTACCTTCCGTCTGTCGGGCGGTTTCGACAACGAGACGGGTAGTGTCATCTGCCAGAAGTTGCAGCGTTTCACGACGCGTGCCAACTTGGACTACAATGTGTCGAAGCGTATCCGCGTACAGACCAACTTCTCTATGACCTACACCAAGAACAACCGCAACTCGCATGACCTTTTGGCCATTGCCCTGAAGAAGATGCCAAACATGAGCATCTATGAGCAGGATGCCGAGGGCAACGATACCGACCGCTATTATAATATGTTGCAGAGCGGTGCCTACATCGGCAGTGAGGTGTTCAAGGATGACCAGCGTGCATACGTTAACCCAGTGGCATCGGCTCATTTGGCAAAGAATGTATCTACCTCCTACAGCTTGACTCCAGAGTTGATCTTGAACTACGAGCTCCTGGGTATGGAGGAGGGTCTGAGCCGCCTCACCTGGAAGGGTCGAGTCTTGATGAATGTCTTCAACGAGTATTCCGACCGTTTCCTTCCTGCCGAGTTGTTTTCCACCAAGTGGGATGGACTGAACGAGGCTTTCTCGGGTAGCAACAAGAGTCTTTCTCTCACGACTAAGCAGGAATTGACTTTCCAACCTGCCTTCAACAACGAGGACCACTACTTCGTCTCGATGGTTCGTATGGAGTTGACTTCGGGTAGCAGCAACGGCCAGTCGAACAAGAGTAAAAACCTCCCTTCGGGTGGTATTACCAGTCCAAATGCGGGTGGCAAAACCATTGAGATGGGATCCAGCTATGCCGAGTGGCGTTCGCTCTACTACACCGTTTCGGCGCACTACTCTTACAAGAGCCGTTATACCATCGGTTTTGATATGCGTGTGGATGGTACCACCAAGTTCGGTCCTGACAAGCGTTGGGGTTGCTTCCCTGCTGTCAATACCCGTTGGAACATGATTGACGAGGACTTCATGGAGACCCTCCGCGACCGGGCTAAAGTCTCTATGCTCTCGGCTCGTTTCGCCATTGGCCGTTCAGGTCATGCGCCCAAAAAGGACTACCTCTACACCTCCGAGTATGGTAATGAAGCTCAATATTTAGGTTATTCTGCAAAGAAACCTATCCGTATGCAGTTGAATACCTTGAAGTGGGAGATTGTAAACAGTATGAACTTGGGCTTTGACCTCGGTTTCCTCAATGACCGTATCACCTCTTCGTTCGAGGTGTATCGTTCCAAGACTTCCGACATGTTGATGGATAACTACCGTATTCCTTCAGAGAACGGTTTCTCTTCATTGACTACCACCAACGTGGGTGACATGAGCAACCTCGGTTGGGAAATTCAGATCAATACCAACCGCCTGATCAAGACGGGTAAGTTCGTCATGGACATGAACTTCAACTTCGGTAACAACCGAAACGAAATCTTGAAGATGGACGAGATTTGGCTCAGAGCCACAAATTCAACTTTCAACAACGAAAACCGTCAGTCATTGACCCGTATTCAGTTGCACAACCCCTTCGGTTCTATCTATGGTTTCCGCAGCAAGGGCGTCTATCAGTATGAATATGAGACCGTTGCAGCAATGACGCAGGACGAGCAGAAGGAATTCTTTGCCAGTGGCAAGACGGCTCCAGTGGCTCGTGACTTCAACGGCAATGTCATCTACAACGAAAAGGGTGAACCCCTCCGCATGATGTTTGCCTACACGAACGACGGTACGGGTAGGAACTATACGTTCCGTGGTGGTGATGCCATCTATGAAGATGTGAACCACGACGGACAGATCAATGCCCTGGATATTGTCTATATCGGCAGTTCATTGCCTAAACTGACGGGTGGTTTCGGTTTCACCTTTACGTATGGAGACTGGCGTCTCTCGACCCAGTTCACGTATCGTGTGGGTAACAAGATCTTGAACTTGGCTCGTCTGGATGCCGAGGCTATGATCAACAACGACAACCAGAGTCAGGCGGTCAACTACCGTTGGCGTAAGGAGGGCGATGTCACCACGATTCCTCGTGCCATGCATGGCGAGACTTCCAACTACAATACCTTGATCAGTGACCGTTTTGTAGAGGATGGATCTTACTTGCGTATGGGTTATGCCAACTTGTCGTATGCCCTCAAGTCGGACTTCCTGAAGAACCACTTGCACATCAGCAAGATGAGTTTCAACCTCAGTGCCAACAACCCATTCATCCTGACGAAATACACCGGTGTGGATCCAGATATCAGTTCCAGCGGTTATGGTCCTGCAACGGATAGAGCACAGACTCCACGTGCCAAGTATTTCACCGTGGGTACTACCATCAATTTCTAATATAGAGTAAAGAGGAGAGTGTAAAGAGTAAAGTAGATTGACTTTCCTCCCTATTCAAAAATTAATAAAGAATGAAAACTATTTTCAATCATATTGGTAAAACGTTGTTGCTGGCAGGATTGTCAGTCAGTGCGGTGGGCGGCATGTTCTCTTCGTGCGGCGACTATCTCGACATTGAGCCACAGAACATTATTCCTTTGGATAAGTTCTGGAAGAAAGAGAGCGATGTGACTCAGAGTCTGTTGGGTTGCTATACAACATTGGCTGCCAACGCTGCCTTGAGTCGTATGATGGTGTGGGGTGAATTCCGTTCGGAGAACATTCTGAATCGTGGAAACATCGTGGATGACGTCAACTTGGAACGTGTCCTCAAAGAGAGTATCACGGCCAACAATGGCTATGCCTCCTGGTCGGTTTTCTATGAGGTCATCAACCGTTGTAACCTGGTGCTTTATTACGCACCTCTGGTTGCTGCCGAGGATCCTTCTTATGACGATGGTGAGTTGGAAGCCCATAGGGCTGAGGCGATTGCCCTGCGCAGTTTGTGCTATTTCTACCTCATCCGTACCTTCCGCGATGTGCCTTATCTGACAGAACCTGTTCAGAAGGACTCGGAAGTGGCTACACATCCGCAGACCGATTTCTATGTAGTGCTCCAGAATCTGATTAAATCTTTGGAGGAGGTGGAGAATAATGCCGTTGTCTATTATCCTATTACCGAACCGGAGTTCCAGACCTGCCGTATGACTCAATTGGGCATCTACTCTATGCTGTGCGAGATGTACCTGTGGAACAAGCAGTACGACAAGTGCATTGAGTATGCCGACAAGGTCATCGCCTTCAAGAAGGAGTATGTCGAGAAACAGAATACAGTTAAGGTGGATTACAGTGATTACTACGGTTATCCGTTGCAGAAAACTCGCTGGAGTGCCTCTGCCTCCACTACTTTTGGTGCTGCTTTCACCGATCTGTTTATCAATAATCTCAGTTTGGAGTCCATTTTTGAGTTAGGTTACTACAAGAAGGATCCTCTCTTGCCTTGTAATGTGCCTGTCAACAGTTTCTATGGCAATATAGAGTTTACAGGTCAGGTCAAACCATCGGAATATTTGGTTTCGCAGGCCAAGAGCAGTTCTTCGACCCTGTATTTGAACAACAAGTTTGACGGTCGTCGCTATGAGAACTTCTGCTTCAATTCCAGTGGTGAAGCTACCCAAATCAACAAATATACGGTTTCCTATAGCAGTGAACTGTTTTTGCCAAGTCCTACTACGTCCAATTTCTATTCCTATTCTTCTAATTGGGGAATGCAGTACGCGCATGAGATGAAAGGCAAGGATCGCATTTCTCATAACAAGAGCAACTGGATTGTTTACCGTCTGGCCGACATCATGTTGCTGAAGGCAGAAGCCGAGGCTTGGAAACTGGCCTCCATGAGTCAGACTACGACTGCTCCTGCTCCCGAACCATCGGCTAAGGAACCTTCAGAAGAGGTGCTTGTAAATAATGAGTGGGAAGCAACCCGATTGGATATCTTCCGTCTTTGCAATGCCGTCTACAAGCGTTCACTCTATGAGACGGACCTCAAGGATACGTTGAAGTATGACGACTACACCACGCAGGAGGCTCTCCTGAACTTGGTCTATGATGAGCGTCAACGTGAACTGATGTTCGAGGGTAAGCGTTACTACGATTTGGTGCGTCGCTCCATGATTGAGGGCAATACCTCTTACTTGCGTAGCAAGGCTTCGCAGCGCAGTACCGAGTTGGCGGGTACGATTGATAACTTCATGAACCGTATGGAGGCTATCTTCTGGCCTGTGTTCTTGGACGAGATCAAAGTCTCGAATGGCGTGCTGAAACAGAACCCCGCCTTCGGCAGTGGCGAAAGCAGCAGCGTGAAGCAGAACTAAAAAGAGGGACTCTCCCCAACCCTCCCTATGAGGGAGGGAGAAATAAATATAGATACTATAGTTAATATAGTCACTATATATTTCCTTAACCCTCCACCGTTAACCCCTAACTGAGTAACAATTTAAGTTTATGAAACTGAAAAAAATATTTGCCTTCATGAGTCTGGCCGTCGCACTCTTCAGTGCTTGCTCGGATGAACCCGATAGCCAGTATCTCTATACGTTCACGGGCGAGATGATGAGTCAGTATCTGGAGAACCGTCCGGAGTTCAGTTTGTTCAGCGAGGCCGTCAAGCGTGCCGGTTTGGACAAGCAACTTTCGGCTTACGGCCACTACACTTGTTTCGCCCCGAACGATTCTGCCGTGAATCGCTGGCTGAAGGGCAAGGGTTTGGCCTCGTTGGAAGAACTCTCGGATGCCCAGTGTGACACCTTGGCGCGTACTCATTTGGTGCGTGTCATGTATTCTGTAGCCGACATGAAGGATGGCGTTCTTGCCACCCAGAACATGAATGGTCGTCCTATTGAGGTGACCCACGGTTTCGATGCTGAAAACAACTCAGTTGTCATCTTGAACCGCAGTGTCCAGATTTATTTCCAGACCCAGAACGACTCGGTAGAGAACGGTTTGGTTCACCCGATCGACGGCGTATTGGAGAACTCGACCAACTCCCTGACCAAGTTGATGGCCGATAACCCGAATATCCGTATTTACAGCGAGGCTTTTACTGCCACGGGTATTGGTGACTATATTGCCCAGAAGGGTTATCTGGATGATACTTACACCAGTACGGGTAAGTTCTATGACTACATCACCGGTAGTAATATCCACGAGGCTGCTACGCCTCCGGACAACCGTCTGTATGGATTCACCACTTTTGTTGTGCCCGATTCGATATTGGCCAGTGTCTATGGCATCACCGACTTGAAGGGTCTGTACGAGAAGGCCTGTGAATTGTATGATCCAGTCTTCCCCGAGGACAAGAACAAGGAGGAGCACGACTTCAATCATTTGAATAGTCCTATCAACCCACTCTATCGCTTCATTGCTTACCACACCTTGAACCGTAATGTCCAAGGTTGGAACTTCCTCACCGTGCGCGACGACTTCGGTGTCATCACCACGATGATGAATCCGAATGACTGGTACGAGACCCTCCTGCCTCACACCATGATGAAGTTGGAGCACTTGACCAATACCGATTGGCTCGGTACGCGTGAGTGCGAAGGCGAGAAGGGTGCCCGTTATGCCAACCGCCGTGTGGATAGCTACTATCCTGAGGACAAGGGTGTTCGTGGCAGTAAGGTGTTCGATACTTCGACCGACGTGAACTATGACCACATGGCATTGGGCGGCATCTACTTCTGTGTGGACCGCATCATTGCCTTCGACGAGAAAGCCCGCGACATCGTCTTGAACTGCCGTATGCGTATGGACTTCTCGACCATCTTCCCCGAGGTCATGACCAATGACATGCGTATGAATGGTGACCGCACGAAGGATGACGACAACAACTCGACTTCGTATGACCATACCTTCAAGTATGGCCGTAACTACTATTTCCCCAACGGTTATCTGGAGAACGTAACGGTGGGTGGCAACGGTTACTTCATCTACCGTCGTCCCCGTCAGGGCTACTGGTCACTGCATGGTGACGAGTTCATCTGCCAGGGTAACTACGATGTGACTTTCCGCATCCCACCTGTACCTTATGATGGTGAGTGGCAGGTGCGTCTGGGTTATGCTGCTATGGACATCCGTGGTATTGCACAAATCTATTTCGGCAGTGACCCGAACAACTTGGAGCCACAAGGTATTCCGTTGGATATGACCCGAAACTTGCAGCACGCCTCTATCTTGGGTTCGCGTTTCCGTGTCAACGGTCATGACTACACCTCGTTCAACGATGAGGAGAAAGCCGAGGACCGCAAGACCTTGAAGAACCTGGGTTATTACCGTGGTGCCAATGGCGGTTACCGTACGGGTGGTAGTGACCAACAGCACTTCAGCGACATTCCTCAGACGTTGCGTATTGTGCTCTGTACGGCCAAAATGGAACAGAACAAAGACTACTATCTGCGTGTCCGTGCCGTCTCCAGCAAGCAGGGTAACAACAATGAGGTCATGCTCGACTACCTGGAGCTCGTTCCAAAGAGCGTCTATGGCGTCGGCGATGGCGATGCACAGGAGGATGACTTATAAAAAAGGAAGGAGTTAACAAGCTCTCGCTTGTGTAGTTAACCGAAGATAACAGGCTCTGCCTGTGTAGTTAACAGACTATTGAATTTGTTGACTTATCCATTCGTCCGTTAACTCCCGTTAACTCCAGCTAACTCCCGTTAACTTCTCTAAGAATCAATTATTCTACCTTATGAAAAAATATATTTTAGCTTTGTCGGTATTGGCGGTAGGCCTTGTCGCTTGTTCGGATGAGTGGGACAACCACTACGAGGTGAAGAAGCAGAGCAATGGCACACTGTGGGAGAATATCGCAGCGCAGACCGACTTGACCCAGTTCAGCCGATTGCTCGATGCAACAGGCTTCCGCACTTCGTTGAATGGAAGTCAGGTCTTCACCGTGTTTGCACCTACCGATGATGTCTTCAGCGCTACGGAGTGTGACTCTTTGATTCAGTTGTACAATGAGCAGTTGGCCGACGGCTTGAAGAACGAGTATAATGCCGTGCTTAAGGAGTTCGTCATGAACCATGTGGCTCTTTACAACTACTCCGTTTCGCCTTATACCAATGACTCCATTGTCATGATGAACGGCAAGTATAAGGTGCTCAGTGATACGTCACTTTCGGATGCCAAAATCCTGAGTGGCAACCAGTTGTGCAGCAACGGTGTCCTCTTTAAGTTAGGTCATCGGTCCACCTATGCCCCCAGCATCTATGAATATATCAAGCGCGACCATGACCTCGACAGTTTGGCAGCCTTCTACCGTCATTATGAGCACTATGAGTTCGACCCCGAGCAGAGTGTGCCTGGTGGTATCGTGAATGGTAAGACCGTTTATCTCGACTCTGTTAAGGTGTTGTATAATAGCCTTTGGCCGGTTGCTTCCTCTATCAGTCGAGAGGATAGTTCCTTCTTGGCAATTTATCCAACCAATGCACTTTGGAAAGAATTGGTGGAAAAATATGAGCGTTGCTTCATCTATGACAAGAAAGTAGAGATCCGCGACTCATTGAGTTACTACCTTCCTCGTCTTCAGATCTTGGAAGGTGCAGTGTTTAGCCACAGCATCAACCCAGCGAATAAAATAAACGAGGAGGTGAAGTCTATGAATGCCGAGATGCTCTTCCTTAGCCGACATTATACTTACTATGGCACGCTTTATAGATATGGTTATTATACTTGGGTTTCTGCTATTTCTAACGTGCTGAACTACTTTATTGGTGGAGCAGAGAAAGTCGAGTGCAGTAATGGTACCGTTTACAAGCATTCCGATAAAGAAAGTTGGCCATTCGATAACGTAAACTATAATTTGCTTTTGCGTAATGCCACACTCACTATTGAGGCAGAATCGGCCTATGCCAAGGACTCGGTCTATTCGAAGTTCACCAAACCGCTCTCTTATATCTATGTGCTTGACAACAATCCACTGAAGAGTGAGGTGTCGGGTGACGGCTATGTGGAAGTCAGTCCCCGTGCATCACAGATGCCTAAGGCATTGTTCAATGTTTACAATGTCCTCTCGAACGTGAACTATGATGTCTATGTCGTGACGGCGCCTCCGATTGCCGGCGACACCTTGGCACAGCCTCTCAACAACAATTTCCGCGTGGTGCTGATGTGGAACGACTTGGAAGGCAAACAGCAGCAGCAGAAGTTGCCTGCCAAATCGACCGCTTACTTTGAATCAGATGGTTCAAGCGTGACCCGTCACTACTTGGGTAACTTCTCCTTCCCAACCAGTTCCTTCGGTCTGGACAAACCTCAGGTCAAGATTCAGATTGAGGGCTATACCAACCCATCGTTGGTGAAGAAGGGTACCCACACGACCACCACGGGTATTGACTGCTTCGAGTTTATTCCAACTGGATTTACAGAACCTGAAGCTGGTGGAAATTGAACATCTTTAGAATCAGAATAATCTACACGAACAAGATATGAAAAACAAACATCTATTCGTTTCCGCCTTGCTGTTGGCGATGCCTCTCTCTCTGATGGCCGAAGACCGTGTCATTAAGGGTTATGTGGTAGATGCCGCAACAGGAGAACCCGTTCCGGGAGCCATTGTCAGTGTGGTTGGCGCTACGGCCAGTGTCCTGACACAGGAGTCGGGCGACTATATGCTCACGGTGCCCGACAATGCTGTGGCTATCTGGATCTCCAGTCCAGACCATCATGCTGTCTTGCAGAGCCTTGTGGCGGGTGAGGAACAGAAGAAATCGGTGCTCTATTCCGTGACCTTCAACGATGCCTATGCCCACGCTCTGGATGCCAGTCCGACACAGTATGTCGGCCACGACACCTATTCTTCGGCAGTGAACGTCAAGGAGGAGTTGCAGATGCAGGCCGGTGGTGCCCTTTACAGCAAGAACCATAGCGGTACACCAGGTATCGGTTCTGTTCTCTTTATCCAGGGCTTGAACTCGTTGAATGCCAATGCACAACCTCTCGTAGTCGTAGATGGCGTCATCTTGGAGCAGCAGTATGGCAACACGATGTTGCATCAGGGTTTCTTCAACGACATCCTCTCGAATATCAATCCTTTGGACATTGAGCGAGTCACCGTATTGCGCAATGGTACAGCCCTTTACGGTGCGCGTGGTGCCAATGGCGTCTTGCTCATCGAGACCAAGCGCAGTCACTCCATGTCCACCAAGATTACGGCCACCGTTTCGGCAGGTGTCACCACCGAACCGAAGTACTACGACATGATGGATGCCAACCAGTATCGAGGCTATGCCTCTGAGTTGCTGAAAGGTACAGGCACCCGCGTGCGCGATTTCCGTTTCTTGAACGAGGACCCTGGCTATTATTATTATAAGCAATATCATAACAACACCGACTGGAAGGAAAAGGTCTATCGCAACGCCTTCAACCAGAACTACTCCATCAGCGTAGAGGGTGGTGACGATGTCGCCATGTACGACCTCTCGGTTGGTTTCATCAAGCAGGAGAGCACGTTGGAATACAATGACATGAACCGTATCAATGTGCGATTCAATTCCGACATCAACATGACCGACCGTCTGCACGTCAAGTTCGATGCTTCATTCAGCAACATCAAACGTGACCTGCGTGACGATGGTGCCCCATTATCGTACGATGAGGGTACTCCTTCGGCCCCCTCCTTCCTGGCCTATGCCAAGTCGCCATTCATCTCGCCATTCTCTTATGGCAACGGTGAGTTGAGCAAGACCTATCTCGATGTCGAGGACGAGACCTATCTGGACGAGGCTTTGAAACCGATTTCTGATGTTTCGAACTACAACTATAAGTTGGGTAACCCTTGGGCGTTCAACCAGTACGCCGAGGACGAGGTGAAGAACCACTTCGAGAACTCGTTGATGAACGTCACCATCACTCCTTCTTATAAGTTCAGCAAGCACTTCAACCTGGCATCGCAGTTCAGTTATTCGTTGGTCAATACCAACAATAAATACTACCTGCCATACGCCGGTGTGCCTAAATTCTATGTCAGCAACGTCAGTGCTTATCATGAAAACATGGTCCGTTCGTTGGCCACCAAGCAGAACTCCGTTCAGAGTGACACCCGCTTGGACTGGAAGCAGAAGTTCGGCGACCATGACCTCAGCGCTTTCTTGGGTGCCCGTCTCAACTGGGAGATGTTCAGTCGCAACGAGCAGTGGGGTTATGATACCGGTGATGACAACACGCCATTCATGTCTGCCTCTCTCAAGGATGCCGACAATGACGGTAGCGACGACCGCTGGCGTAGCATTGACTATTACCTCCAGGCATGTTACAACTACCAGAACCGTTTCCTCTTGCAGGGCGGTGTAACTGCTTCAGCCTCCAGCCGTTTCGGCAAGGATGCCAAGGGTGGAGGCAAGTTGGCTGGTGTCTCTTGGGGTATGTTCCCATCCATTCAGGGTACGTGGGTGATGACCAACGAGTCATGGCTCTCGTCGTTTGAACCGCTCAATTTGTTGCGCCTCTCCGTAGGTTATGACGTGAGTGGTAACGATGGTGTTGATGTCAATGCCGCCCGCAGTTTCTTTGCTGCCAGCACTTATCTGGCCACCGTTTCCGGTCTCTCGTTTGCCAACATCGGCAACACCGAGATTGCTTGGGAGACCACGGGACGCTTCAATGTCGGCGTTCAGTCCATGTTCCTCAACAACCGCGTTGGCTTGGATGCTAACTTCTTCAGCAGCAAGACCAAGAACCTCCTGACCTTGCAGAGCCTCGGTTTCCTCTCAGGCATCGAGACCAACTGGGGCAATGGCGGCGAACTCAAGAACACGGGCTTCGATGTAACCGTTCAGGGCAAGGCATTCGTCTCGCGCGACTGGAGTTGGCAGGTAGGTCTCTCGGTAGGCCACTACAAGAACGAGATTACCCAGCTGGCTGAGGGTCAGACCGCTTACAACACCGAAGTCTATGGTGCTACCGTCCGTACCGAGGTAGGCCAGGCTGCCAACCTCTTCTATGGCTACCAGACCAAAGGTGTCTATAGCACCACCGATCAGGCCAAGAACGACGGTCGCTATGTCCTCGATGCCAATGGTGTTGACAAGCACTATTTCGGTGCCGGCGACATGATCTTCGTGGATCAGGACGACAACCAAGTGATTGATGCTAAGGACCGTGTCGTCATTGGCGACCCGAATCCTGACTTCTATGGTAATATCTTCTCGAAACTGAGTTGGAAGAACCTCTCGCTCGATGTGAACTTCAACTACTCGGTTGGCAATGATGCTTTCAACTACATGCGTTCGCAGTTGGAGGGTGGCAGTCGTTTCATGAACCAGACCACCGCTATGACGCAACGTTGGCAGATGGAGGGTCAGGAGACAAGCGTACCTCGCATCTCTTTCCAGGATCCAATGGGCAACAGCCGTTTCAGTGACCGCTGGATAGAGGATGCCTCTTACTTGCGTCTCAAGTCGGTGACCCTCTCTTACCGCCTGCCATTGAACATGCAGTTCATCCAAGGTCTGGAGTTCTGGGTACAGGGCAACAACCTCTACACCTGGACCAAGTACCTGGGTAGCGATCCTGAGTTTGCTGCTACCAACAGCATTATCGGACAAGGCATTGACCTCGGTTATTTGGGTCAGAGCCGCGGTTTCGTAGCTGGTATCAAGATTAACTTGTAATAGGGTAATAAAGAGTAATGAGTAAAGTGTAAAGAGTAAAGTAGAGTGTTGAGAGTAAAGGGTAATGTAGTTACCAACTAAGGCCCCCGATTAGTTAATACAATCGTCCTTGTCACTTCCCTTTCACTTCTTTGTCACTTCTCTGTCACTTCCCTTTCACTTCCGTAAATAAATAATCTATGAAAAAATTAGTTCTTGGAATTTCGCTTTTGTCGCTGAGTCTGACAGCGTGCTCCGATTACTTCGATATAGACTCGACCTACTATGTTCCGGCCGAGAATAACCACCTGAAGACAGCTACCGATACCCTCTATTCGGTGATTGGTATCCTGAACAAGGTGCAGGCCATCGGTGACCGTACTGTCCTGTTGGGCGAGATGCGTGGTGACCTGACCCGCGTGACGAGCGCCACCAGTGCCGACCTGCGTAATGTGGCTATGTTCAACATCGACGACGACAACAAGTACAACCAGCCGCGCGACTATTACGCCATCATCAACAACTGCAACTACTTCATCGCCCATGCCGATACGGCCATGAAGAACAACCGTAACGAGGTGGTCTTCATGCGCGAATATGCTGCTGTCAAGGCCATCCGCGCTTGGACCTATCTCCAGTTGGTGACCACCTATGGCAAGGTTCCTTTCGTGCTCGACCCCATCATGAACGATGCTGAGGCACAGAAGGATTACCCCATGTACGACATCGACCAGGTGTGTGACTACTTTACCACCCAGGATGGTTTGCAGGATTTGGCCTATAAGGGCAATCTGGACTATGGTGATATTCGTGGTCTCTCTTCCCGTCTGTTTTTCTTCCCCATCAACATCGTGTTGGGAGACCTTTACCTCTGGCATGGTAAGTATTGGGAGGCAGCTAAGTGCTATCACGACTATATCGTGAACCGCAACGGCATCAATACCGCCTATCCTATTGGCACCTATTCTATTTTCTGGGGAAATGATGATTACAACCCCGATGTGGATCTCTCTTACACTGCTTACCTTTCACGAACCTTCTATACGGAGTCGTATTCCACAACGGGTGAGTTGATAACCCTCATCCCTGGCGACTCGTTGAAGTCGGAGGCTAACTATAGTGAGTTGAGAAACATCTTCTATTCGCGTACCGAAAACAACTTCGAAGTCAGTGCCTTGCCTTCGCAAGCCCTCATCGACCTCTCGGCCAGTCAGGACTATTGGGATTACAACGGCTTGACCCAGACCTTCTCGAAGGTGCCCAAGAACATCGGCGACTATGCCGACGGTGACTTGCGTCTCTGTCGAACCTGCGTGATTCTGGACAATGCGACCTTCAACGGCAACAGGATTGACAATGCGGCCTATAACTACAAATATACCACCCGCAACATCCACATCTACCGTCGTGCTCAGGTTTACCTGCGTCTGGCTGAAGCCATCAACCGTGCCGGCTATCCCTACTACGCTATGCGTATCTTGAAGACGGGCGTGGATGGCAATGTCTTGCAGAACGAAATCTGTCCTCTTTATCCACAGGATTCTGTCAAGTTGATGACCGAGATGAATTTCCCTGCCGACAAGTATGGCGTCTTTGATCCTTTCGCTACAGATGTGAACCGACTCAACACCGTAGGTGTCCACTTCCGTGGTTGCGGTTATTCGATGGCAGACACGCTCTACGTCATGCACGACGGAACGTTGGAGCAGCAGATTGAGGAGGTCGAAGACCGTATCGTCAATGAGATGGCCTTGGAATTGGCTTTCGAGGGCACTCGTTTCTACGACCTGATGCGTATTGCCCTGCACCGCAACGATCCTGCTTATCTGGACCAGAAGGTGAAGAGCCGTGACGGTGCTGCCAATCCTGGTTCCGGCATCACCGCCGACCTGACCGACAAGAAGAACTGGTTTCTCCACTGGAAGGGACAGATTGGATATTAACTCAACGCTGGTTGAGTGTTGGGGAAAGACTGCAAAAGTAGTAGAAGTGGAGTAAATTTCCACCCACCTTTGACAGTCTGTCGCGGTAATGGTCGGGTATCGATTGGGTATCGATTGGGTATCGATGGATGCAAGGTTGAATTGACCGAAATCTATCCCCCAATCAGTAGTCCCTACAGACCCCAATTTAACCCGTCGGTGATAGCGAAGGAGGGTCGTAGGAGGGGCAAGGAAAGAAGTCCCATTTCCCCTCCCTGTCCCTCTGGAAGGAAGTCCTTTATGCCCAAATTGATTTATTATGACATATTCTCATACTCCCATATTGCCCCTTTCCACACTCCTCCTCCTGGGAGGAAGTGGAGGGGCTCTTTTGGCTCAAGAAGTGACGACAGCCTCGACCGGTAACCCCTATTCGGTTGTCTCGGTGAGTGCCACACCTGTCTTTTTCCACGTGGATGCCGACCTCAGTCAGCAGCCTATTCCCGATGCCCCCTTGTTGTGGGGTATGGATGTGGCATGGGACAGCGAGGACAATGTGCGTCGTGGTACAAACTACATCGGCAAGGAGAATCTCTCGGTGGGCCGTGTCTCGTTCCAGCCCAGTGACCTGGTGGGAGAGGGGGATGTGCTCTCGGCTGCTCAACAGGCCGCTTTGCAAAGTCGTTTAAACCATATCGCCCTCAGTGGAGTCAAAGATATAGTGCTCAACTGCGACCATGAGGTGCTTTGTAATAAAGAACATTATGCGAACTGCGACCAGAACTATGCCAACTATCATGGCAAACCCCAGGAGTGGCTCAAGGTGATTCGCGCCTCGGTGAAGTATTGTCGCAACAAAGGGTTTAACGTGGTGACTATTTCGCCCTTCAATGAGCCGGACTATACGAACTGGAAGGAGGGCACGCAAGCCCACTTCAAGGAGATTGCCCGCTTGATTAGTGAAGACCCCGAATTGCAGGGTATCCGCATCTCGGCAGGCAACACGCTGAACTGCGACCAGGCCGACTCGTGGTACACCGCCGTCAAGCCTTACGTCACCGAGGGGAACACCCATCAGTTGGCAGGTTCGTTCGACACCTATGCCGCCTTCTGGGAGAAGGTACGTCGAGACGGCAACCACGCCACCGCCGACGAGTTGCATAACGTGGGTGAAGCCTTCATCGGCGCCCATTACGGTATGCAGACCGGTATATGGTGGGGTTGGGATGGTGCCGCCCGTGGTGAGTATTGCAGGGCCTCGCGTCATGGCAAGGAGATAGGTTATGGCGAGAACCGTTACGCCTGGGCAGCCGCTACCGTCTATAAGCGCGAAGATGGACGCACCGACGCGTTTCTGGGTACTTCGGAGCGACAGGCTTACCCGTCGTCGTTTGAGTTTGTCAGTGCCGACCGCTTGGCTTACTTTGATGGCTACGGTCCATATTATAACTACGTAGTTGATATGCCAGGCGGTACAGGTTACCAGAAGGGACAGGTCAATGCCGAG
Source organism: uncultured Bacteroidales bacterium (assembly GCA_902776605.1). GTDB lineage: Bacteria > Bacteroidota > Bacteroidia > Bacteroidales > UBA3663 > Liminaster. Next base: position 16,537 of record CACYQQ010000013.1, read on the forward strand.
CGCATGGTGGGTATCCAGTATGGCGAGGACGTACCTGCCGACCCGATTGCACCGGGCAACTACGTTATCATGAATGCCAACTCGAAGATGTGCCTTTCGACCTATGATGGTTCGACCACTGCACGCGCCACGGTGGCACAACGTCGTGTCGTGGGAACGAGCTTCCAGGCGATTCACCAGTGGACCGTCGAATCGTTGCCGGCAGGCAGTGGTGGAGACCAAGGCTACTTCCTGTTGCGCTGGGTCAAGAACACTTCGTACCTCATCGATGTCAACAATTGGAGTACATCGACCGGTGCCAGCCTGATTGCATATCCTGGCGGCAAGGGTGCCAACGAACAGTGGTTCGTAGAGTATGCCGGTGACAACTATTGGTATATCCGTTCGCGTCACAGCGGTTTCTATATGGAGGTGGAGGGAGCCTCCACAACGCAGAATGCAGCTATCAAGTTGAACGCCTTCACGGGGAACGACAATCAGAAGTGGCGTTTCCTGCCCGCCGAGGAGAAGGCGCGCTTGGAGACGACGGCCCCCGATGCCCCAACGGGATTGCGTGCAGAGGCAGGTGTTGCCTCGGTTCGGCTGACCTGGGAGGCAAGTGCCAGCACCGATGTCAAGGGTTATCGCGTGGTGCGTGACGGCGACGTCATTGCCCGCTGCGTGACCGGTACGGAGTTCATTGACAACGATGTACGTCCGGACATGAAGCACCTGTATCACGTCAAGGCGATGGACCAGAGCCGTAACCTCTCGGCCCCGACGGAAGAGGTGGAGGCTACGTTGTCGGACCAGCCAGCTCTGCTGATGCGCTATACTTTCGAGAAAGAGATTGCCGACAAGAGTGGCAACGAGTGGAACCCCATGACGGGCGACACTCCTGCCTACCAGACTTTGTACAGGAAAGAGGGTACGGCAGCGTTGAACCTGAATGGCTCGGCCTCGCGCTACTTGATGTTGCCCGCCAACGTCGGTTATTACGACCGTATGACCCTCTCCATGTGGGTCTTTGCCTCGAAGATAAGTAACTGGATGCGTATCTTCGACTTCGGCAACGGCACCGACCAGTATATGTTCCTCACTCCGAGCAACGGCAGTGAGATGCGTCTGGTCTTCAAGAACGGCGGAGAGGAGCAGGTGCTCTCGACCACCAAGTTGAAGACGGGTGGTTGGCACTTCGTGGCAGTGACGTTGGACACCGATTCGGTCTCGCTCTATGTGGACGGACAACAGGTGAAATCGACCGACATCACCATTCGTCCAACCGACTTCCTGCCTAAGCATAACTTCCTGGGTTGGAGTCAGTTTGCCTCGGATCCTGCCTTCACGGGCTATCTCGATGACGTGCGTTTCTATAACTTCCCGCTCACGGTGGAACAGCTCGACGAACTGCGTGCCGGCAATGAGCCTGTGGGATTGGAGGCTATCGAACAACAGAAGATGGAGGAGCAGGCTCCAATCTATACACTGGATGGACGTCGCTTGCCAGCCTCGGCTCAACCCAAGGGCATGTATATGCAGGGAGGGAAAAAGAGGATGGTGAAAGGGCTATGAAGATCCCCCCCTCGTTACTGTCGTTATTATCGTTACTATCGTTACTAACGCATCTATTTAGTCTATAAATTATGAAAAGAATTCTTTTCTTGCTATATATAGGTTTTGGTGTCGTGGCTGGAGGTCACGCCCAGACCGACGTGACGACGCGTTACGTCAAGAATGCTTCGATGGAGTCCGGGTTCAAGAACTGGACCAACGAGGGATTGCAACTGCAATCGAACACCGACTTCGCTTATAAGGCAGGAACACTCTATGCCGAGAAGTGGGTGTCGTCCAGCAATTGGGTGGGCGATGCTTCGTTGTCGCAGACCTTGAAGAACCTGCCGGCGGGTAAGTACCAACTGAAGGTGGGGGCGCAGAACTTGAGTCAGAGTTCCCCTGCGACGCAGTGTGCGGGTGCCTATATCTATGCCGACGAGCAGAAGACCTCGGTCTATACGCCCGGGGAATATGCTGTCGATTTCTCGACCTTGACGGGTACCGTCCAGATTGGTTTCAAGGCATCGGGCGCTCGCGGCAACTGGTTGGCAGTAGATAATTTCCGCCTCTATCAGGTGGCAGAGATTGACAACCAGGAGTTGGTCGATTCCCTGGCTCGTCAGATAGTCAGGAGCGATGCGTTGGCGCAAGAGGAGATGGATGCAGCAGTCTTGGCTGCCTTGACAACGGTGACCAATGAGGCTCGCAGTCTGTCGGCCGAGTCGGAACAGGCTACTTTGCAGTCGGCACTGGTGGCATTGAACACGGCAGTCGAGAAAGCACTTTTTGCGGTGCGTCTGTCGCAAGCCACACCAGGTACCGGTACGGCACCTAAGGTGACAGCGACCAATCACTATGTCATCACGGGTGCGACACAGGCTTTGATGCGTGCCACCATGACCGGTTCCAATATCCTGGAGCGTGGCGTTTGCTGGAGCACAGAACATAATCCTACGGTGTTGGACAACCGAACCACCGATTATTATACTTGCAGCGGTAGTCTCTATCACTTGACAGGGTTGACCCCTGCCACGGTCTATTACCTGCGTCCATACGTCATGAACAAGACATACACGGTGGCGTATGGCGATGAGGTGAAGATTGTGACTCACCCCAAGGGCAATTGTTCCTGGTCGTGGAATGAAGGTGCTCCCACCGTGGCAGCCAACGTACGTTGCCGTCTGGCCGTTGAGGAGACTATCGACTACTTCAATGAGTGGACGGGCATCCGTGGTTTTACGTTGACAGGAAACTATGGTGCAGATACTCCTACCGCCGATTGCAGTTATGGCGGATGGATGCACATCGGTCCAAATGCTGCCTATCAGGCCATCGGTACGGTGCTGCACGAGACGGGACATGGCGTGGGTGTTGGCACCTCTTCACGCTGGTGGGATACCGACTTCCACAACGACCGCTGGTTCGGACGAGAGGCCAACCGCATTTATCAGTTCCTGGAGAATCAGGAGGGTAATGCCAATTACTACATGAAAGGAGACCGGACCCATGCCTGGGGCAATGGGGCGCAATACGACTGGTTCGTGAATGGTGCCGACAAGGATAAGCATGTGGCTATCCAATATATCGGTGGTTGCGCCCTGCTCTATGGTTTCTTCGTTGACGGACTTTGTCCGACTTCGGGTCACCCCAACGGTGTGTCGGGTTACACCTACAACATGGAGGATACGACGACCTACTACTTGATGTGTAAGGATGCCGATCGCGGATTGAACACGGGCCTGATGACTATCACCAAGGTGTTGGGTACGAATAAATTGGGTGTCAGCTATTGCCTCAATGCGGAAGATACCATTCCGGCTGAGGCTGCCTGGAAGTTAGAGTTTGATGCTCAAGCAGGCAAGTATCTCTTGCGGAATGCAGCAAAGGGAACTTATGTCTCGCATTCGGGTACTTCGTTCACGTTCAAGACCAAAGCCTCGGAGACCGAACAGTTCCAGTTGATGCCCGACCGCACGGATGTGACGTTGACTAACAATGGCGCCAGCATCCAGACGCATGGGTATTGGCTGACGTGGTACGCCGATGGCAACAAGGCTTTGTCGGCCAACCCAAAGAGCGCCACGGGAACTTGTACGGTGGAGAATTTCAGTACCTCGAATTCGGCTACCAAGCAACAGTGGATCATCCTCACCGCCGAGGACGTCACGAAGTTGAAGCCCGCGCATGTCACCGGTATCGAGCAGTTGCATGTTGAAACAGAGGGAGTTGGCGCTACGCCAACCTACAACTTGCAAGGACAGCCCGTGGCACCTGCCACCAAGGGACTGAAAGTCCAGCAAGGCAAGGTGATTTATGAGAAATAAGGATAATTTACTCTTCACAGGAGGGGAGTAAACAGGAGTTAAAGGAGTTATCGCTTCGCTTAGGGAGTTAACGGACGAATGAAATGGAAAGTCGAAATTGAAAAAAAAGCTCCCCGAGGTCTTTGGCCACTGGAACAAACGTCCGTTAACTCCACAGCCGCAGGCTGTTAACTCCAGTTAACTACATCCATTAACTCCTTTATCGCCTTTACACAACTGAATATTAAGCTAATAGTAACCTTTATATACTGAATCAAAATGAAATTGACGAATCAATTCTTGGCATTTGGTCTGTTGCTTCTTTGCGTTGGCAATGGTCCAGATGCAATGGCCCAGAGAAAAACCGATCAGTTGGATCGTGGTTTGATTGCTGTCCCTGCTGCCAATGGGTATCAGGTGTCATGGCGACTGTTGGGTGAAGAGTATTACGATGTGACGTACAACCTCTACCGTGATGGTGCTTTGATTGCCTCTAACTTGAACACCTCCAACTACAACGACAAGGAGGGTGTGGCTACCAGCCAATATACAGTGAGTGCTGTGGTGCGTGGTGTGGAACAACAGCCATGTGCTGCTGTGACCCCTTGGGCACAGAGCTACAAGTTGATTAAACCTACGCACGAGGGCATCAAGAGTACGTTGACACCGAATGATGCCTGTTGCGCCGACGTGGATGGCGATGGTGAGTTGGAGATTCTCATGAAGTACGACAATGCGAGTGAGATGTCGCAGAGTTACCCAAAGATGGGTCCAAAGATTGACGGTGTCAATACGGAGGAGTATTCTATCTTTGAGGTACTGAAGTTGGATGGAACCCGTCTGTGGTGGGTCAACTGCGGTCCGAACATGGGTGACTTCCAGAACAACGAGCAGAACATTGTCGGTTACGACTGGGACTGCGATGGAAAGTCGGAAGTGTTGATGCGCCTGAGCGAAGGTTCGACCATTCACTTTGCCAACGGAAGTACTTATACCATTGGCGCGAATGGTCAGAATGGTGGAACTTGGTACAATTACCGTGGTGCTACAGGTGGTGGTGTCAACTGGTTCATGCACGACGGCAAGGAGTTCCTGGTCTATTGCAATGGCCAGACCGGTGAGATTTATGATCTCATCGACTTCCCTTTGGCACGCTATGAGTCGAACGAGTCGGACTTGAATGCTGCCTGGGGAGATGGTTATGGACACAGAAGTAGCAAATACTTCTTCGGCGCTCCTTATTTCGATGGTCACAATCCAAGTATCTTCTTGGCGCGTGGTATATATACCCGTCACAAGATGATTGCCTTGGACGTTGATAAACAGACACATAAACTCAAGGAGCGTTGGCGTTGGTACAACAACAGCAATGGTGTTTGGAAGGGTCAGGGCTTCCACAACTTCGGTGTTGCCGATGTGGATGAGGATGGCCGTGACGAGATTGTCTATGGTTCTTTGGTCCTGGACGACAATGGTAAGGGATTGCATACTACGGGCGAAGGACATGGCGATGCCCAACACTGCGGTGACTTCAATCCTTATGCCAAGGGCTTGGAGATATATGACTGTCTGGAGGATCATCCAGGCAACATCTATCGTGATGGTACGACGGGTAAGGCCTATCACCGTTTTGTGGCTGGCACAGATGATGGTCGAAGCATGATGGACAACTTTACAGATGCCTTCCCAGGCAGTATCGGCTGTTCGGCACGTGAGGGTGCCATCAGTTCCGTGACGGGTCAAGCCGTTTCGGGTATGGATGCCACAGGCATCAACACCAATTTCCGTATTTATTGGGATGGCGACCTCTGTTCGGAGACCTACAATTGCTTGAATGGCAAGAACACGGAGGGTTGCGTCGCCAAATATGG
>CACYQQ010000014.1 GCA_902776605.1 uncultured Bacteroidales bacterium
CGATGACCCTTTTCAAGAGGGTCGTTCCCTCATTTTATAGAGTATTTTATCAACCCAAATAATAAACAACTAATCTTAAAAAATCACAATGGCTAAGAAATTTTTGACTTGTGATGGTAATACTGCTGCTGCGCATATTGCATATATGTTCAGCGAAGTTGCAGCAATTTATCCTATCACTCCATCATCTCCGATGGCTGAAAACGTAGATGAATGGGCCGCTCAGGGTCGTAAGAACCTCTTTGGTGAGACCGTGCTCGTTCAGGAAATGCAGTCAGAAGGTGGCGCTGCTGGTGCCGTACACGGTTCTTTGCAGGCAGGTGCACTCACCACTACCTTCACCGCATCACAAGGCTTGCTTTTGATGATTCCAAACATGTACAAGATTGCAGGTGAGTTGATTCCAACCGTATTCCACGTATCTGCACGTACATTGGCTTCACACGCTCTTTGTATCTTCGGTGACCACCAGGATGTTATGGCTTGTCGTCAGACAGGTTTCGCCATGTTGGCCGAGGGTTCAGTACAGGAGGTTATGGATTTGGCAGCAGTTGCACACTTGGCAACTCTCTCAAGCCGCGTTCCTTTCTTGAACTTCTTCGATGGTTTCCGTACCTCTCACGAATATCAGAAGATTGAGGTTGTTGACCAGGAGGAGATTCGTCCATTGGTTGACTGGAAGGCAGTAGAGGACTTCCGCAAGCGTGCCCTCTCTCCAGAGCATCCTGAGATGCGCGGTATGGCAGAGAATCCTGATGTATTCTTTGCTCACCGTGAGTCTTCTAATCCATATTACAATGCCGTTCCAGACATCGTAGCTAAGTACATGGATCAGGTAAGCGCCATCACCGGCCGCAAGCATCGTCCATTCGACTACTATGGCGCACCTGACGCAGAGAACGTCATCGTTGCTATGGGTTCTGCCACAGAGTGTATCAAGGAGGTTATCGACTTCAAGGCTGCTAAGGGCGAGAAGGTCGGCTTGATCTCTGTACACCTCTATCGTCCATTCTCTTTGAAGTACTTGAAGGAGGCTATCCCTGCATCTTGCAAGAAGATCTGCGTCCTTGACCGTACCAAGGAGCCAGGTGCTAACAGCGAACCATTGTACCTCGACGTAGTTGACGCTCTCAACGAGCTCGGCATGAACAACATCAAGGTTGTCGGCGGTCGCTACGGTTTGGGTTCTAACGATACAACTCCTGCTCAGATCATTGCCGTTTATGAGAACCTCGCAATGAACGAGCCAAAGAATCACTTCACTCTCGGTATCAACGATGATGTAACCTTTACATCTCTGCCAGTAGGTGAGGAGGTTTCTGTAGCTCCTGCAGGTATGTTCCAGGCTAAGTTCTATGGCCTCGGTGCTGATGGTACCGTTGGTGCTAACAAGAACTCAGTCAAGATTATCGGTGAGACAACAGACAAGTACTGCCAGGCATACTTCTCATACGACTCTAAGAAGTCTGGTGGTTTCACTTGCTCACACCTCCGTTTCGGTGACGATCCTATCCGTTCTACCTACTTGGTAACCACTCCTAACTTCGTGGCTTGCCACCAGCAGGCTTACTTGAACATGTATGACGTTACCCGTGGTATTCAGGATGGTGGTACCTTCCTGCTCAATACTATTTGGGAGGGTGACGAGCTCTTGGTCAACATTCCTAATAAGGTTAAGGCTGTTTTGGCTCAGAAGCATGTCAAGGTTTACTATATCAACGCAACCAAGATTGCTCAGGAGATTGGTTTGGGCAACCGTACCAACACTATCCTCCAGTCAGCATTCTTCCGCATCACCGGCGTTATCCCTGTAGAGCAGGCCGTCGAGGAGATGAAGCACTTCATCGTCAAGTCTTATGGCAAGAAGGGTGAGGACGTTGTCAACAAGAACTATGCTGCTGTCGATCGTGGTGGCGAGTATAAGGAGTTGGCCGTCGATCCAGCATGGGCATCTCTGACCGCAGAGCCTAAGGTTTATACCGATGGTGACGCATTCATCAACGAGGTTGTACGTCCTATCAACGCACAGGACGGTGACCTCCTCCCAGTTTCTGCATTCAAGGGCATCGAAGATGGTACATGGCATGCAGGTACTGCTAAGTTCGAGAAGCGCGGTGTTGGTGCCTTCGTTCCAGTTTGGGACTCTGAGAAGTGTATCCAGTGTAACAAGTGTGCTTACGTATGTCCTCACGCTTGTATCCGTCCATTCGTCATGACTGCAGAGGAGAAGGCTGGCTTCACCGGTCAGACCATCGAGATGAAGGCTCCTGCTACTATGAAGGGTATGTTCTTCACCATGCAGGTTGGCGTTAAGGATTGTTTGGCTTGCGGCAACTGTGCTGACGTCTGCCCAGGTAATCCTAAGTTGGGTGGTCCTGCCTTGACCATGGTTCCTTACGATGACACCTCAGCAGAGGCTCAGAAGGAGGCAGCTCAGTGGCAGTACTGCGTTGAGAAGGTTACTTCTAAGCAGGATTTGGTCGACATCACAGCCAATGTCAAGAACTCTCAGTTCGCTCAGCCATTGTTCGAGTTCTCAGGTGCTTGCGCAGGTTGCGGTGAGACTCCATACGTCAAGTTGATCAGCCAGTTGTTCGGCGACCGTGAGATCGTAGCCAACGCTACCGGTTGCTCATCTATCTACTCTGGTTCAGTACCTTCAACTCCTTACACCAAGAACGCTAAGGGTCAGGGTCCAGCTTGGGCTAACTCTTTGTTCGAGGACTTCTGCGAGTTCGGTTTGGGTATGGCCATTGCCAACAAGAAGATGAAGCAGCGCCTCACCCGTCTCATGACCGAGGCTCAGGAGTGCACTTGCTGCAGCGATGAGTTGAAGTCACTCTTCAAGCAGTGGATCGAGAAGCAGGATGATGCTGCCGAGACCAAGGTACTTGCTCCACAGATCGTTGCTGGTTGCGAGGCTTGCGGTTGCGACACCTGCAAGAACATCCTCACTTACAAGGATCACCTCGTTAAGCGTTCTCAGTGGATTATCGGTGGTGACGGTGCTTCTTACGATATCGGTTACGGTGGTCTCGACCACGTTATCGCTTCTGGCGAGGACGTTAACGTATTCGTTATCGATACTGAGGTTTACTCTAACACTGGTGGCCAGTCATCTAAGGCTACTCCACTCGGCGCTATCGCTAAGTTCGCCGCTGCTGGTAAGCGTGTCCGCAAGAAGGACCTCGGCATGATCGCTACAACCTACGGCTACGTATATGTTGCTCAGATCGCTATGGGCGCCGACCAGGCTCAGACCTTGAAGGCTCTCAAGGAGGCAGAGGCATATCACGGACCATCACTCGTCATCGCTTACGCTCCATGTATCAACCACGGTTTGAAGGCTGGTATGGGCAAGAGCCAGGCAGAGGAAGCTAAGGCTGTAGAGTGCGGTTACTGGCACCTGTGGCGCTTCAACCCAGAGTTGGAGGCAGAGGGCAAGAACCCATTCACTCTCGACTCTAAGGAGCCTCAGTGGGATAAGTTCCAGGACTTCCTCAAGGGCGAGGTTCGTTACGCATCTGTAGCTAAGCAGTTCCCAGCAGAGGCTGCTGAACTCTTCACTCAGGCTGAAGAGATGGCTAAGAAGCGTTATCAGACTTACGTTCGTCAGACAAAGTTGGAGTACTAATTTTGCTTGATAAATAATAAGAGAATACCCCTTGTTGCAGACCTCTGTGGCGAGGGGTATCTTATTTATCTTTCCGAATACAAATCCGAAAAGTTTTTGAAAATGAAGAAAGTATATATTTTGCTTGCTCCCGGTTTTGAGATATGTGAGGCCATGTTGCCATTGGACATTCTGCGTCGTGCCCAAGTCGAAGTCGTTACTGTTTCGGTAGATGGTGAAGAGGTCGTTCCTGCCAGCAATGGTACCTGCGTGGTGGCCGATGTGTTGATTCAGGATTGCGATTTCGAGGATGGAGATATGCTTTTTTTGCCTGGGGGAATGCCTGGCTCTAAGAATCTGCGCAATAGTGAGCGTGTCCGTGAAGTCATCCAGCAATATCACATTCAAAAGAAATGGTTGGTTGCCGTCTGTGCTGCGCCGATGGTGTTTGGCCAGATGGGAATCCTAAAGGGAGAAGAGGCAACCTGCTTCCCTGGCTTCGAGGAGGATTTGAAGGAAGCCAAGTTCGTCAAGAAGGCGTGTGTCCGTTCCAATCATTTCATCACGGGATGCGGTGCAGGTGCTTGTTTCGCATTAGGACGAGAGATGGTGGCAGCGTTGAAGGGAGAAGAGATTGCCGACGATGTACTCCGCCGCATGATGTTCAATGTCTATCCGTAAGGATAACGAGACTAAGAACAAAGTACCAAGTTCCAAAGAATAAACTGCTAAGTATCAAATTCTAAGTGCCAAGTTCGATGGGCATGGTACTACCGATATGATATGACAGACTCTTGCTATCAAATTAGAAGGCTTTAGGGCGAATCGCCTTAAAGCCTTCTAATTCTCCATTCCATCGGATAGAGGGAGTTACAACGGTTGCCGATGTTCTTGACGAAACCGAGTGGAATGTGTTCGTAGGTAAGGAGCACGAAGCCACGAGGTATATTGGGCGGCAGGACAATCGTGTCACGGCGCAGGTATGACAAGGCTGTTTCCAGGTCGATGTCGGCACAAGGAAATGCTTCGGGACGGAGAGCCGTGGAGAGAGCCAGAGCGTGGGCGGGAATGACGTCCTTGCCCTTTATTGTGCCCAGTTCCACACCCGCCGAGAGGAGATAGAGTTTGGCGGATACCAGTTTGTCGTATAGCGGTTTAAGCTCTTTCGATAGGGCAATGTACATCCCCTCGCGGTTGGGGAGGATAGTGAAGTTCTTTGAGCTGAGCCAAGCCGAGAAGTCCGGCCCTTTCTCCTTGTTGTTCGTCTTTCGCTCAGAGGTGAACGCCGATGTCCGATGAGTCCCCGAGGAGACCATAGCAGGTTTGTGAATGAGTGCCATGAAGAGACCTTCTCCTTCCGTATAGTGAGGCATGAAACGACAGGCCGATTCTGATCTAACATCGGGAGCAAAAGGACCTGTTAGGGCAGGATGGATGTGCCAATTGGTTTCCACTGGGATAGGGATGATTTCACCACCCAAAGAGTCATGGATGAACTGGAGGTTCGCCTCGTTCTCCGCAACGTTAAAGGTGCAAGTGCTGTAAATGAGGTATCCGTCGGGTTTGAGGCATGGCCAGATGTCCGCGAGAATGCTCCGTTGCAGAGCCGCACATTCGTTCACCTTGGCGGGCGACCATTCGTCGATGGCACCGGCATCCTTGCGGAACATACCTTCGCCCGAACAGGGAACATCAGTGACTATGAGATCGAATGTCTCGCCCAATGTGCGAAAATCTACAGGTGCGTTGGCAGTGACACAAACATTGGGGTTGCCCCATTTCTGAATATTCTCAGCCAACACACGGGCTCGCTTGCGGTCAATCTCGTTACTCACCAGGACGCTTCCTTCGGGCAGGGAGGAGAGAACGGCGGTCGATTTCCCGCCAGGGGCAGCACAAAGGTCGAGAGTTGTGATAGAAAGTTGAGCTTCAAACAGTTGGCTCTTGGCAGGGTTCGCACAGAAGAGATGTTCCACGACGTGTGAAACAAATTGGCTTGATGCCTCTTGGACATAGTAAAGACCTCCATGCAGACGTGGATCGAGTGTGAATTGCGGACGTTCGGCGAGATAAGTACCCGTCTTGCACCAAGGCACAGAACGAAGTGAGACATCGTCCTCCAGAGGAGAGGTGCATCCTGACCACCGCAACTTTTCCATGTTCCAACGTACACTAGTGGGCGAATCGGATGTTGTGAGTGCATCGATGAACTCCTGCATCTCAGCCTCGGAGAGCCAAGGTTTCATTTGGTCAATAAACGCTGCTGGAAGGTTCATATCAGAAACTTTTTTGTCTTGTAGGATTGAAAATGAAGAAAATTTGTGCAAAAGTAGGCATTATATTTCTTATTTCCAAATTTTTTCACTACTTTTGCAGTTGGTAATGCCGCATAGGCTTCAAAAACAAGATGATTAACCCTGCACTATATCTCATTCCAGTCACACTTGGAGATACTCCTATCCACCAAGTGCTACCTGCCTATAACCACGATATCATCGTCGAGATTCGGCATTTCATTGTCGAGAACATTCGCAGTGCCCGCCGTTTTCTCAAGAAAGTGGACGCTGCCATCGACATCGATACACTCACTTTTTATGAGTTGAACCAGCACACCAACCCCAAGGAAATTTATTCCTACCTCACACCGCTGTTGGCCGAAAAGGTGCCAATGGGTATCATCAGCGAGGCAGGTTGTCCCGCAGTGGCTGACCCAGGAGCCGATGTAGTGGCTATCGCTCAACGCAAAGGGCTGAAGGTGGTGCCGTTGGTCGGACCATCCAGCATCATCATGAGTGTCATGGCTTCGGGCTTCAACGGCCAGAGTTTCGCCTTCCACGGCTATTTGCCCATCGAGGAGGGACAACGCGTTGCCAAAGTGAAGCAGTTGGAGGCGCGCTCGTATGCCGAAGATCAGACACAACTCTTTATCGAAACGCCTTACCGTAACGTCAAGATGATGAACACCTTGCTTCAGGCATTGCGTCCACAAACCCAAGTGTGCATAGCAAGCAATATCACTTGTCAGGACGAAAACATCCGAACACACTCTGTCAGCGAGTGGAAACGTCTTCTGAAGGGATTGAACGATGAGCAATTGCAGAGTTTCGTACCCCGAGTACCCAGTATTTTTTTAGTGTATAAAGGATGTTGAGGTTCTTGAGTTTATGCAGTGGGAGCAGTGGTAACTGCTATTATCTGGGTACGGAGCAATATGCCATACTCATTGATTCGGGCATTGGTGGGCGTTCCATCCGGAAGGTTCTCAAGGAGAACAACCTGTTGGATATCCCCATTCGTGCACTTCTGATTACGCACGACCATACCGACCACATCCGTGGTGCTTCGATGGTGTCGAGTATGATGGATTGCCCCGTATATACCACCAAGGAGGTACACGAGGGCATGGATCATAACTACGGCTTGCAGAAGAAGGTAGAACCTATCAACCGACGTTATCTCACGCGCTATGAGCCTTTCCAGTTGCCGACTACTCAGTTTTTTGTGACGCCGTTCAAGGTGTTACACGATAGTTACGACAATGTTGGCTATTACATCGAATGGCGTGAAGGAGAGGAGGTGGTGCGGTTCTGCCTTGTGACCGATTGCGGTAAGGTAACGGAAGAGGTACTGAAATACACCCGTCAAGCCGACCATTTAGTGCTTGAATCGAATCACGATGTCGAGATGCTCGAAAATGGTTCTTATCCTCACTATCTCAAGTTGCGTGTGCGTGGAGAAGGTGGACATTTGAGCAACGACGAATGTGCCGATGTTTTGAAACAGGTCTATCACCAAGAGTTGAAGCATGTCTTTCTCTGCCACCTTTCGGCCGACAACAATACGCCTGACAAGGCTTTTCAAACGGCTTCGCGAGCCATTCGCGAAAAGGGCGGCATCGTCGGTATCGATGGTGTGACGCTGGTTTCCTTACCTCGTACTGAAGCTACGCTAGTTTATCAGTTGTCAGAAAAATAATGTGGAACAATGTGTTCCACAATGTATGATAATCATTAACCCCAAAAACAATAAATCTTATGCACAGTGATCCTAAACAGTGTTTGTACTGTACTAACACTTTCCAGAACCTCATGATTGAGATTGGTCATCTCCGTGTTTCACGCGTATTCCTCTTCAAAGAGCAGACCTACCATGGTCGTTGCCTTGTGGCATACGACGGACATGTGAACGACTTGAACGAACTCAACGATCAGCAGCGCAACGATTTCATGGCTGACGTTGCTCAAGTGACACGTGCCATGCAGAAAGCATTCAATCCAGAGAAGATCAATTATGGCGCCTACAGCGACAAATTGAGCCACCTGCACTTCCACCTCGCTCCTAAGTACGTTGATGGTCCAGATTATGGAGGAGTCTTCCAGATGAACCCCGGCAAAGTTTATCTCTCGGATGCTGAATACGACGAGATGATTGCCTTGATCAAGAAGAACCTGTGATTGTCGGCATTTCGCCAAAGACTTAAAGAAAAGGGTAATGTAGTATGGAAACTACGTTACCCTTATTCATTTGTCATCAAAAATACATTCTCACTTCACTACGACAGAGAGAGGAGACTCAATGCAGAAGACATCATGGCCAATGGCATGATGCCAATCTTCGTCCGTGGCATAATCTCGTTTGCTCCAAGCTCCACCAAAGTAATAGGTGAGGGTGTCACCCACTTTGTAAGGACGGGTTGCAGCCTCAGTGTCGCCATATTTGGCAAACTCCTTGACTCCAGGCAAATAGACAGCACAATAGTTGCGACCGAAGTCGAGTTGTGTCGCATCGATGCCCTTCTGCTGGTGAACCTTGTAGATGCCTTTGTCGCTATTGGCAGATTCACAATAGGTAAAGAAACCGTTGTAGGCGTTAATCTCCAAATGCTGAACGGAGTCGTGCAAGAAGATGGCTCCACCCAACTTCAAATCATCGATGGCATCCCCGTGGAGTGCCACTTCGGCCTTGTTCATGTTGGCACCTGCATTAACAGTGATGGTAATCTCTTCAGAAAGCACCTTGGAGCCAATCTGAACACTGTCGTACGACAACTTGAAGATGGTCTGCAATGGACCCTCTTGGAGTATCTCATACTTGGCAAATGGTCCGCCTGGCCAAATCTGATCTTCGGAAACTATAGCCAAGCCACCGCATCCTGCGGCATGTCCCACTTTATAGCTGTCGATGCCCAAACCATAGTCGATGTGGTAAGGTTTGCCTTCATTCTCCTCTTGCTTGTACATGGCATCGGCGGTCAACTGAGATGAATGTTTGAGCCAAAGATCGACACCACTCGAAGGATTCTCCTTGAGCAGGGCAGGACCATACATACGGTAAGCGGCCTTGTCGTTCTCCCAGCAGAAATCGTCTTTGCGACGATTGCCTAAGAAGAAGGCGGTAGTAAGGGGTTCAACATCTGCAGGTGTACCCTTCGTCCAAGTGTAAGTAGCTGTGCCCTTTGCAGGAACATTAGCCAAAAAGAGGATATTATCCCCTTGCAACTGGTAGGCAACTTCATTACCCTGGGCATCACGCAAGATATGTTCGCCTGTCGTGTTGACCTTTGCCGATACCAATTCAGCACTACGCTCCAGGTTGAGAGCATTGCTTACCTCGATGGTCTGCGATTGAGTTGAACAAGCAGCGAGTCCAAGACCCGCTGCTATGTATAGTATGACGTTTTTCATAGACATCATGATGATTATTTAGGTTGCTTGCCGATGTAAGCCAAGATACCGCCATCGACGTAGAGGATGTGACCGTTGACCGCATCAGAAGCATGTGAAGCAAGGAATACGGCAGGACCACCCAGTTCTTCTGGCTCCAACCAACGTCCGGCAGGAGTCTTGGCACAAATGAAGCTGTCGAATGGGTGACGACTTCCATCTGGCTGACGCTCGCGGAGAGGTGCTGTCTGTGGGGTAGCGATATAACCAGGGCCAATGCCATTACACTGGATGTTGTATTCACCGTACTCTGAGCAGATATTGCGGGTCAACATCTTGAGACCACCCTTGGCAGCAGCATAAGCACTGACGGTCTCACGTCCGAGCTCAGACATCATAGAGCAGATGTTGATGATCTTGCCCTCGCGACGCTCCATCATCTCTGGCAATACAGCCGATGAAACGATGAATGGGGCAACCAAGTCGATGTCGATGACCTGCTGGAACTCCTGACGTTTCATCTCGTGCATAGGAATACGCTTGATGATACCGGCGTTGTTGACCAAGATGTCAATCTGTCCGACCTCCTTGTGGATAGTTTCTACCAAAGCCTTGACTGCAACTTCGTCAGTAACGTCGCAGACATAACCCTTGACGTTGGTGATACCAGCCTCCTTGTAGTTGTTCAAACCACGCTGGAGAGCTTCCTCGTTGATGTCGTTAAAAACGATGTTCTTTACACCAGCGGCAACAAAAGCCTTAGCGATGTTGAAACCGATACCGTAGGAGGCACCTGTGATCCACGCATTCTTGCCTTCCAGTGAAAAATCCTTCAAACTTTTCATAATATAAGTAAATAAATTAGTTGATTAAAACGAATGAGAGATGCGCCCTTACTTCTTGCCCAAACTGAGCAGAAAATAGATAATGAGTGCAATGATGCTGAAGAAGAAGCCCAAGATGATGGCCACGATGGTGTTGTGATGACCTTTCTTGGCAAATACATAACAACCATAGATGCAAAGCACCCAAATAACAAGTCCTATAACATTAGAAACCATAGCGTAAAGATTGAAAGTGATTAATAAAATGTAGTATATGGTAAGCGAAAGGGAGCAACATATAGTATTTACTCCCTTTCGGAAATATTATCTCAAATCGGTCTCCTTGAACCAATCCTGATCCGAGTAGTCGAGGTTCTCGCCGCCCATACCCCAGATGAAAGTATAGTTATGGGTAGCAGCAGCTGAGTGGATTGACCATTCAGGAGAGAGAACGGCTTGATCTTTCTTCATCCAAATGACGCGAGTCTCGGTTGGTTCGCCCATGAAGTGGCAAACGGCTTGATCCTCAGGCAGGTCGAAGTAGAAGTAGGCCTCCATACGACGTGAGTGCGTGTGAGCTGGCATGGTGTTCCATACAGAACCAGGCTTGAGCTCGGTCATACCCATCTGCAACTGGCAGGTTGGCAAAACTTGGTTGACCAACATACGGTTGATGACGCGGTCGTTGGAACCCTCCAGAGAACCCAATTTGAGAATGGCACCACACTTCTCGGCATCGGCCTTGGTCACCTTCTTGGTAGGATAGGTGGTGTGAGCGGTGCAAGAGTTAAAGTAGAACTTGGCGGGTCTGTTGCCATCCTTGCTCTTGAAGATCACGTTCTTATCGCCGCGACCAATGTAGAGAGCCTCTTTGACATCCAATTCAAATTCACCTTCGCCTTCGACAGTAACAATACCTGCTCCTTCACCAACGTTGAAGATACCTAATTCGCGACGTGTCAGGAAGTAAGGGGCCTTCAATGGGTCGATTGCCTCCAAGGGAAGGGCCTCTTTGACTGGCATCGCACCGCCTACTACCATTCGGTCGTACATTGAGTAAACCATGTTGACTTCGTCAGCCGCAAAGACTTTTTCAATGAGGAACTCCTTGCGGTTACGCGCCGTGTCATAATGCTTGGCATCTTCTGGATGAGAAGCATAACGCAATTGATAATTTGTTTTCATTCTAAAAATGTTTATGGTAAAAGTAGTTAGTTGTCTAATGTAATAAGAGACCCCTCTCGACCTCCCGAGGGAGGGGCTTTGCCCTCAATTAACAAGAAAAAATTATCGTTATATGAGAGCAAAATACAATTCTCCTCCCCACGGGGAGGATGGGAGGGGGTCTTTATATCAACGACTCGCGCAGAATCATATCATGCTTGATGATGGTGTGAGCAGGGGTATCCAGCGAATCGTCATCCTCCTTGATGCGGGCAATGAGAATCTTGGCTGTTTGCTCACCCATACGTTGCTGGTTGAGTTCTACCGACGACAATGGAGTAGCCAGATAGGCATCGAAGGGCTCGTTAGCTACACCGATGATGGCAATGTCGTCAGGGATGCGGAGACCCTTCTTGCGGAACGTATCCATAGCCGTGATGGCGGGGAAGTCTCCAGAAGAGAAGATGCCGTCGGGACGCTCGGTCATACCCAGAATCTTCTGCGCTGCATCGTAACCTGTCTCGATGGTGATGCCTGGGATAATCCATTCCTGCTTGTAGGAGAGGTGCAGGTCGTCCAAAGCCTGGCGGTAGCCACGATAACGGTCTATGTACGAGCGTTGGTTCTGTGGACCTGCAAAATGTCCAATGCGTTGGCAACCACGACGATGCAATTGCACAACTGCATCATATCCTATCTGGTAATTGTCGTTGCTGATGGTATCGTAATCCTGCCAATCGATAGGAAGACGGTCGAAGAAAACCAATGGAAT
Organism: uncultured Bacteroidales bacterium; assembly: GCA_902776605.1. Lineage (GTDB taxonomy): Bacteria > Bacteroidota > Bacteroidia > Bacteroidales > UBA3663 > Liminaster. The sequence continues at coordinate 12,037 of CACYQQ010000014.1, forward strand.
ATTGTGTGACTGGCAAAGGCTTGCATAATCGGTAGCATTCTGCGTGTTGACCGAAAGGGAGATTGCAATGCCGTCCACCTTCTTGAGAATGAGGGATTTCAAGGCTGCAAACTCATCCTCGGCGCGTTCGTTGCTGGCCGCAATGATTATCTGGAAACCTGCCTGCTGAGCAACGCTCTGGAAAGCGCTGATGATGCTGGCGAAGAAGTTTCGGTCGATACGGGGAACGATGATGCCCAAGACGTTACCACGACCCGTGCGCAGATGGTGCGCAATAGGATCAGGGATGTAGTTGAACTCGCGCGCCAATTTCTTGACGGCTTCACGTGTCTTTACACTGATTCTTGGGTTGTCTTGCAAGGCTCGGGAAACGGTTGATGCAGTTGTGCCGAGTTTTTGCGCAAGATCGTAAATGGTCACTTTGTTTTTTTCACCCATTGTCGTGAAGTTTTTTGGAAGTAAAAAAGTTCTTATGGTATAATGCCACACTCGTTTGCACAATCTAATCAAGTATTGGGTTTGATATACTGAAAAGTATGTGCGATTTCTGCTCGGTAAGAGCTAATATTGTACAATTATAGTTGATTAAAGAAATCTAAACTCGGGTGCAAATATACAAAGAATAAATATACATTCCAAATTTTTGCGCAACTTTTCACAATTATTTGCACTTATAGAGCAAAAAACTGTGAAAATGCCTTGATACAATATTCATGATCTGCGCAATTACCCGTCTCTCGTGCAGAGTGCATTGCCCAAATCGGATTGCCCATATCAACACCGCGCAAAGGCAAACTGCCCGTCAGGATATTGCCCAAGGTGCTACCTCCAGCAATGTCACTGTGGTTGACGAACTTCTGACAGGGTACACCCGCCATCTTGCAGATTTCTGCAAATACGGCAGCGCTATCGGCATCGCTGGCATACTTCTGGGCAGCATTGAACTTGATAACAGGGCCACCACCCATCACAGGATGATTGGTTGGGTCGTACTTGGCGTCGTAGTTGGGGTGCCAAGCATGAGCATTGTCTGCACTAATCATGAACGACTTCTCGATGCTGCGGTAGAAGTCGTCCAATGTGCCACCTTGAACAGCGACAAGTCGTTCAATAAGACTGCGCAGGAAGGGGCTTCCGGCACCTTGTTTCGTGCCACTGCCCGTCTCTTCGTTGTCAAAGATGGCAAAACACAGGGTGGCGTTGTTGGTTTTGGCCGAGAGCAACGCCTCCAATCCGGCATGCACCATACTCAGGTCATCCAGACGTCCCGATTGTATGAATTCATTGTGCAAACCCAATGTCTGCGCGGGGGTAGTGTCGTACAGATAGAGGTCGAAGTCAATGATATCTTCCTTCGTTACAGATAATTCCGTTGCTACGAGTTTGAGTAAGGTGTTGTCGCGCTCCAATTGGTCGTTGATGATGCCCACGATAGGCAGCATGTCCTTCTGTTTGCTGAGAGCCACGCCATCGTTAACCTGACGGTTGAAGTGGATGGCCAGATTCGGGATGGTCAATATCGGGCGCTCGATACGTATCAGACGGGTAGTTGGGTGCAAAGGGTCATTACTCCGCAACAACACTCGGCCAGCAATGGAGAGTGGACGGTCAAACCATGTCGAGAGTATTGCGCCACCATACACCTCCGTATTCAGGCGCAGGATGTTGCCATCGCCGAACATCTCGGCGTGTGGCTTGATGCGGAAAGTCGGACTATCGCAATGGGCGCAAATCAGGCGAAGGCCCGATTCGGCCAGGGGTTGATTGCCAATGTGAAACGCATAGAGCGACGAGTCGTTCTTGGTGAAATATACTTTGTCGCCAGCCTTCAGGGTAGGCAAGGCGTTCGCTGCATCCAGTTTCTGGTAGCCATTGGCCGACAGAATCTCTTCCAGAGTGGCTACGGCATAGAAATTTATAGGAGAGGCGTTCAAGAATGAAATAAGTGAATCTATCATAATGCGTGCTTATTCTTATAGTATAATGACGTACTTATGCTGTTATGGAGTTCCTCCTTTGTTTCTCCCTTTTTTCTGCCTTTTTGCTACCTTTAAAAGGGAGGAAAAAGGGAGAAGGACAATAGGAAACCAAGAGAAGGTTAATGGAAAGTAAATAGGAAGAAAGTAGGCGGAGAGACCGATGAAGGGATGCAGGATTATTGTTGCTTGATCTTGACATCCAACTGATTGAATGGGAACATGAAGCCCGACTGGCGGAGTTCCTGATACACCGTATAGTTCATATAACCGGCTACAGCAAAGTAATCGCTGCTCTTGCACCAACTACGGGTGGCAATGGTAACACCGCTTTCGCCCAGTTTGGCCAATCCTTGCCAAGGTGCAGTAACAGGTTCACCCTCAATGGGTTCTTTGATAATTTCTGGACAACGAGCCTGGATGTCGGCAATAGCTTTCTGAACCTCGTCGAAGTCGGTGCCGTAAGCGAAGTCAAAACTCAAGTCCACACGACGGTACGGTTGCGCCGTCACATTTTGCAAAGAACCGGTCGAGAGTCCTCCGTTCGGGATGATGATGGTCTTGTTATCGACCGAAACGAGGATGGTGTTGAAGATCTGAATCTCCTTGACCTTGCCTTCGTAGCCCTGAGCGATGATATAGTCACCCACCTTGAAGGGCTTGAACAACAGAATCATGACTCCACCGGCGAAGTTGCTCAACGTGCCACTCATCGCCATACCGATAGCCATGCCGGCACCGGCAAACAGGGCAACGAACGAGGATGTCTCAATACCGAGCATCGAAACGATGGCGATGATGAGTAGAAGCCAAAGAGAAACGCGGATGATGCTGCTCAAGAAACTTGCCAAGGATGCCTCCACATTGCGTTTTTCCATCAACTTGGTGGTGCCCGTGATAATCTTTTTGATGAGCCATTTGCCTACAAAGTAGATGAGAAGAGCGGCCAAGATATTCTTGCAGAAAGTGACCGAATAACTCGTCGCGTCTTGAATGGCGCTTTCGCTGAACCAACTGAATAACTGTTCCATAGAGCTTTATATTTTAATGATTGATTATTTATCTTTTTTAACAACACCAATGCCAGGGCGGTTGTTCAAATGAATGAATCCATCGTCGATGTGCATGCCATCGAATGGGTCGTTGTTGATGAGCAGGTTGCCATCTAGGTCGGCATAATCGGCAAATTGAGATAATTGAGCCGCGGCACTGACCGCACACGAGGTTTCGGTCATACATCCCAGCATGATTTTAAGCCCCAGTCTTTGTGCCTCTTGTACCACTTTGTAGGCCTCCCAGAGACCCGTGCACTTCATCAGCTTGATGTTGATGCCCGAGAAACTGTCGGCTATGCGAGGCAAGTCGGATAATCGTTGCACTGACTCGTCGGCAATGATGGGCAAGGGGGAACGAGCGGTAAGCCAAGCATGTCCTTGGAGGTCCTGTTTCGGCAGCGGTTGTTCCACCATGATACAGCCTTGGCTCTGTAGCCATTCAATCTCGTCCAAAGCGTGTTGTGGGTCACTCCAACCCTGATTGGCATCGACCGTGAGAGGCAAGTCGGAAACTTCGCGGATGGCTTCAATCAACAAGTGGTCCTGCGGAACGCCGACCTTGATTTTCAATCGTTTGAAGCGTCCTTCCACTTCGCGCACCTTCTGCTTGACCTCTTCGGGCGAAGCGATGCCGATGGTATAGGTGGTTGGGAGGGAGGTAAGCAAATCATTCTCTGCATCCAATGGTTTGCCCGTCAGCAAGTTCCTTGCCGGCAATCCCTTTATCTTACCCGCCAGGTCCATCAAGGCGATGTCGATGGAGGCCTTGGCGGCACAGTTGCCTGGTTCGATGGAATCGACGTATTGTAGGATTTCTTCGGTATTCAAAGGGGAAGAGAAGCGGCCGAGATTGACTTTCTGCAGAAAATTCCGAACGCTCTCCGAAGTCTCACCGAGATAAGGCGGCATGGATGCCTCGCCATAGCCGATGAGGCCATCGTGTTCAATTTCTACCAATACGGCAGGGGTATAAGATCTGGAACATGTTGCCACGGTAAAAGTGTGGCACAAATTCAACTGGTATGGATAAAAAGAAAGTGTCATAATGCCTTGTAATTCGGCTGCAAATATAGTAATTATAGGATAATTTCACAAATTTATCCAAAAAAATTTGCTTCATAAACCATAATAATGTATATTCGCAGCACAAAAAATAGCCCCTATCTATGGCCGAATTCCTGTACACTGTTGCCAATCACTACTTTGGCTCTTTACTCCAGTCGAACGCTGGAAAGAAAGATTATACACAGTTGACAGATTGGATGTTCGTTTTTCCGAACCGCCGAGCCGGATTGTTTTTCAAGCAATATCTGTGCAACCTGAACGGCAACCGGCCGCTCTTGTCTCCGCAATGTCTCTCCATCGGAGACCTATTCAGCATCTTGGCCGAAGTCAAGGTCGTTGACCGCACAGTGCTCCTCTTCCGGTTATATAAGGTGTATCAACAGGTAAGGAGCAAAGGCGCGAAAGAATTCGAAGCCGAGAAATTCGAGGACTTCATCTTCTGGGGCGAAATGTTGCTTCGAGACTTTGACGAAGTCGATAAATATCTGGTTCCCGCCGATTTGTTGTTCCGCAATGTCCGAGACTTGAAGCAGATTGACGAGGAGTTCGGCGAGTTGGACGAAGAGACATTGGCCATTATCCGCACCTTTTGGAGCAACGTCAACCCCAAATATGGGAAGGACAAGGATGCCAAGGCCAACTTCGAGCAGACGTGGGCGATACTCTACGAGGTCTATTCCACTTTTCGAAATGCTTTGCGCAAGGAGGGATTGGCTTACGAGGGAATGCGTCAACGCATGGTTGTTGAGAGTCTGCCGTTCGAAGATACGGAAGTGTTAAAGCGACGGTTGCCCAAACACATAGTGCTGGTGGGTATCACCGCCATCAATAAAGCCGAAAGGACATTGTTGTTATGGCTCAAGAAGGAGGGACTCCTGGAGTGCTGCTGGGATTATGCCAGCGAGAGCATCCAGAACCTTTCTTTCGTGAAGGAGAACCTCGCCGACTTCGGCAATGCCCTCACTCCCGAAGAGTGCAACGATGGCATTGTCCCTACGTCGCAGAAGCTGTTGAAGCGCATTTCGGTGCCATCGGGCGTAGGACAAGCCAATTCTGCAGCCGATATCCTGCAACAGTGGGCCGAACAGGAGGCATTCCATACCGCTGTGGTGTTGCCCGATGAGCATTTGCTCTATCCGATGTTGTATAGTTTGCCGAACAGTTATACAGAGTACAATGTCACGATGGGATATTCCTTGATGAGTACACCTGTGGCCTCGTTGGTCGAAGCCTTGATTTTCTTGCAGAGAAACATCAGCATAAGCCAGAAAGGAGAGATGTCCTTCTTCTACAAGGCGGTATTGCCCATCTTGTCACATTCCTTCCTCTTGGAGTTAGAGATGGAGGCTTGTGCGGAGCTGTCCAAGGAAATCACCCGCAAATCGCTCTTCCGCGTACCGCAATCGATGTTGGCTGGCAGTACACTCTTCCGCCTCATCTTCCGCAAGGAGAGTGCTATCTCTTATTTGCAATCCATCCTGCAATACTTTCTGAAGGCATTCCGTCCGTCGGAAGAGGAGGTGGATGGCCTCCCCGAAGAGGGCCTGGCGCACGACCGATACATCCTGAACCGCGAGTGCATCATCGGTTACTTGCAGGTAATCGATCAAGTGGCGCGCGAACTCAAGGAGGCGGACATGGAGCAGATGGACGACTATTCGTTGTTCCACCTCATCAGCCGATTGGCGCAGGGGCAAAGCATCAGCTTCAGCGGAGAACCGATGAAGGGTTTGCAGATAATGGGTGTTTTGGAAACCCGTGCCATCGACTTTGATCGCATCGTTATTCTCTCCATGAACGAGGGTGTTGTGCCTGCGAAGGCGTCTGCGAATTCGTTTATCCCGCATTCGCTGCGGCAAGCCTTCGGATTGCCCACTCAAACGCACAAGGATTCCATCTTCGCCTATCACTTTTATCGACTCATCGGTCGAGCACGAGAGGTAGTTTTCCTTTACGATAGCCGTACCGACGGAATGCAGACGGGAGAACAGAGTCGATATCTGTTGCAACTTCAATATCTGTATGGCGCCAAGATGGAGAACGACGTGCCGCACGATAAGATTGTCAAACAAGCTAATCGGCCAATCGCCGTACAGAAGGACAAGGATGTCCTCGCACAACTGGAGCGGTTCAAGGCAGGAGGCGACCGCAGACTTTCGGCCACCAATCTGAAGACATACATAAGTTGTCCGTTGCAGTTCTACTTCGCCCATGTACGAGGATTGGATGTGGCCGACGAGATGGAAGAGGAGTTGGCCGATTCAGCCTTCGGAGATATTCTGCACCGCACGTTGATGGAGTTTTACAAGCGGTTGGAGGGACAAATCGTTCTGGATGATGTCCTCAGAAAAGCGCTCGACCATCCCGATTTCCTGTTGCAGATGGTGATGCAGGAATACCAACGCCAGTTCAACTGTGCCCCCGAAACTGGTTATCAGTTGCTGATATGTTCGTTGATTGATGCAAACGTGCGGAGCGTCTTGGAGCACGATCGGGAAATGACGCCGTTCCGTTATCTGGCAGGCGAAAGCCAATGCACCATTTGTTATCCGGTCAATCCTTCGTTGAGCGTCAATCTCAAAGCGGTATATGACCGATTGGATATCGTCCCCAATCCCGACCATACGAGCACCTTGCGCATCGTTGATTACAAGACAGGTGACCCCAGGGACAAGATTAAGGTCAAAGATATCGAAAACATCGTTGGGCCTGACTCCACTTGCTCTAAGGAGGCCTTTCAGGTATTGCTCTATTGCTTGATGCTGGAGTACATAGGGCAGAAGGATAGGCAAGCCATGCACCTGTATCCAGTCACGTCCGAGAATGTCTATCAGCAGGTGCAGCCGAACCTTTACTTCACTCGCTTGTTTCTCAATCAAGACGAGGAGAACGACACTATTGTGCAACAGCGTTTTGCCGAATGCAAGCAAACCGTACAGGAGCAAGTCAACCTCCTCATTGAGGAGATCTTCAATCCCGAGGTTGCCTTCGCCCAAACTGAAAAAGAAAAGAATTGTAAATACTGCAAGTTCTTGAAAATTTGCAATAAAAATACGAAAGATGACTGATAATTTGAGCAATCAAGAAGCGGAACTCACCGAGGCTCTACGCAATCCTGACACGCGCAGGAAGGCGTTCAGCCAACTGGTTTCCACCTATCAGGAGCAACTGTACTGGCAGATCCGAAAGTTGGTCATCAACCACGATGACACGGCCGATGTGCTTCAGAACACCATGCTCAAGATATGGCAGAATCTTGATAACTTTCGTGGCGACTCCAAACTGTCCACCTGGATGTACACCATTGCCCACAACGAGGCGTTGTCCTTCCTCACCAAGATGAGGGCAGAACGCGAGCTGGCTTTGGACGATCCGGAGGGATACTTGCAAAATCAGATTGAGAGCGACAAATACTTCGATGGAGACGAAACGCAGAAGAACCTGCTCCAAGCCATAGCCACCCTTCCGTCCAGGCAACGACAGGTCTTCAACATGAGGTACTACGACGAATTGTCTTACGAAGAGATTTCCGTCATTTTAGGCACTTCGGTAGGTGCTTTGAAAGCTTCCTATCACTTCGCCGTTGAGCGAATTACCCTCTTTTTTGAGAGAATTAAGACCTAAAGTGAAAATTTTTGTTAATTTGTTTTAAACCTTTTGGAAAACACTTCATCCAATAAGAAATCAAAAATAATTGAAGATGAAAGATTTGAACGAAATTAAGTTTGATCCGAAGAAGCGTACTCAGGCAGGCATGACTGTCCCTGAGGGGTTCTTTGAACAATTTCAGCAACAATTGGAGGCGAAGATTGATACATTGGAGGCTTTGAAGGCTCCAGCCGAAGTGACCTTGCCGAAAAAGTCTGACTATCGAATCTTCCGTTGGTCCATTGCTGCAAGTGTTGCAATCTTGATTGGCATCGGTGTGTATGTCTTCACTTCAAATCATTCCGCCGACTACCTGCCTTCGCAGGAGGAATCATCATTGGCTCAAACAGAGTCCCTCGACGAGGAATGCAGCGTTGAGGATATGGTGATGCGCTCTGTGAACGATTTTGAATTGTACGACTTATATTGTGAATTATAACGGATACGTATATATGAAAAAGATTCTTGTTTTCCTCTTCTTCGTCCTTGTAGGAGTATTGAGTCTCTCGGCTCAGAACAATCACAGCAGGAGAGGAGATAATGGCTATAGGCCTTCCTTTGAACAGTTCTTGGCCGAGAAGACCAACTTCATGGTCAAGGAGATGTGCCTCAATGCGACCGACTCGACCCATTTCGTGACCCTCTACATGCAGTTGCAGAAGGAGAAGGGCGAGTTGATGCGCAAGTATCGCAACGGTCGCGAGGTCTTCCAGAAGTTGCATAGTGGCGAGGAGCTGCCCGATAGCCTCTACCTGAAGATTGTGATGAACGATGCCAAGATTCAGGAGGAGGATGCCCGTTTGGAGCGTGAATATGTGGAGAAATTCGCCAAGATATTGACGCCCAAGCAATTGTTCTCCTACATGGTGGCCGATCGCAAGTTCAAGAACAGCTTCATGCAACGGAGACCCAATGCAAGAGACAAGGGAAAGTGACGAAGGGACTCAACTAAGTATAAAGGGACGAAGTAGAAAGTACAAAGGGTGTGCCAGTCGACAGAGGTTCAGTAATGTCCGATAACTCCAGATGTCTCCCTTTAACTCCCTTTTATTTCGTAAGTAATAATAAGTAGTATTTATATTTTTTAATTTAGTATTTAATATATTTAATATTTTTTTTAATCAAAAAATTATGGTTTTAGATTCGCTTCAGAACAGCGCAAAGTATGAATCGCTTCATCCTGCCTTCAAGCAAGCTTTTGATTTCGTCAAGAATACTGATTGGTCCAAGATGGAGCCAGGCAAGACCATGCTGAATGGCAAAGAACTTTTCGTCAACTACACCTTGGCAACCGGCAAGACCGCTGATGTGGCCAAGATGGAGACTCACAAGGATTACATCGACATCCAGATTGCCATCGAGAAGGCCGAGACCATGGGGTACACCCCAACTTGCGACCTCAAGGAGCCACAGGATGCCTACAATGCCGAGAAGGATATCACCTTCTTCCACGACAAGGCACAGAACTTCATCACCGTTCAGCCAGGTCAGTTCTGCATCTTCTTCCCCGAGGATGGTCATCAGCCTTGCATTGCCGAAGGTCAGTTCCACAAAATCATCGTCAAGGTGAAGTTGTAAAGCTCAAGTAGCGCAAGTTAGAAGGAAGATAAAGGAGAACAAGAAATTATTTCATAAGGAAAACATAATTTGTAATCAGTAATTCGTAATTGATTCAGATGTCTTTATCTCCTTTATCTTCCTTAACATCCTTAAATCCGGATATTTCATAATACCAAGGAAAGAGTCATTCGTAGTTCGTAATTAGTAATTAAAATATTGACTAATTGCGAATTAGTTAATATTTTATTATCGTATGAAAACACAAAAGGAGATCAGTAGAACGTTCGCCGCATTCCCCAAGGTGGCGAATCAGGTATTGGCCACCAAGAATGAGGAAACCATCAAGCGTTGGCCCGACGTGCGCCGTGGCGAGGAGCGCAACATCTTCCCGTTCCAAGAGGAGGCTGACGTGATGTTCAATTCGGCGTTGCCGTTTGAACTTGGCGTCATCAAGAAGTACGCCGGCCCCATCCTCGAAAACGTCAGTGAACGCGCCCCTGAATATTCTGAGGCGAGGATGCTCTTGAAGTTTCTCGCGTACTTCAAGGAGTTCCCCGACGATGAAATCCCGCCGACATCGATTTTGAGGGAGTTCCTGTCGGGTAGTTCGTTCAAGTATTAATGACAATCAATTATGCAGTTTAAAGACATACAAGGACACACTCACACCAAAAACCTTCTGATACAGACCGTTAAGGAAAACCGAATCAGTCACGCGCAACTTTTCTTGGGACCGGAAGGCTGCGGCAAACTCGCGTTGGCTATTGCTTACGCGCAGTATATCGCGTGTCCTAATCGGACTGAAACTGATAGTTGCGGTGTATGCCCGCAATGTCAAAAGTATCAGAAACTTGTCCATCCCGACCTGCATTTTGTGTAGC
>CACYQQ010000015.1 GCA_902776605.1 uncultured Bacteroidales bacterium
GAACGACTCTCCGTACCATTCTTGTCCCGCACCGCCCAGGTTGGTTTCATTCACTTCGTGCAACCAATATTCATCGTATTCGGCAACGGTGTCGTTAGCTGCTTCCCGTGCGGCAGAGGGTAGCGTCTCGATGCTCTTGGTCACTCCATCTTCTTTCTCGTGCAGGAAATAGTAAGCGTGCGTGCCGTAGTCGGGATTGGCGTAAGGATGTTGGCGTTGCACGAATCCCCGCTCCTTGGTATATTGCCAGTCGATGAGGCCCCGTCCGTAGAAGAGGATGCGGCTCTTCGCCTTGTCGTGCCAAGTTGCCACTTCGGGCACGTCGTCATAGTGGTTGTCTTTGAACGACTCCGGCAGCGCATGTCCACCGAACCCATAGACGCCCACCTTGCTGGGGTCCGTGAATCCCCATTTGCGTAAGTCGCTGTAAGATATCTGGAAGATGCCGTCTTGTTTCTGGTTCAGTGCTACCTTGACCCATTTCCCTTTCGCCAATGCCGAGTGCTCGGCCCAGGTGTGTGTGCTCTGTGCCGAGAGGGTAGTGGTAGCTCCACCCCACACGAGGACGGACATCCACAGACCGGAAAGAAGACGTTGTATAGTTCTCATTGTTTATTTAGCATTGTGACATTTTGAGGTTGTAAGGTTTTGAGGTTATTAGGTTATAAGGTATTATAGTTGCGGAGGAAAACCTTATAACCTTACCAGCGCAGCGACCTCAGGACCTTACAACCTCACCTTATAACCTCAACTTATAACGTAATTATCTCTGTTTTATTGTTGTCGGCTATGGTATTTCGTTACAAGCCGTTGGGAAGAATGATATCTTTGATTGGCAAATTCGTGCTTTTTGTAGTTCCTTTTGTTACTGAAACCTTTATTTATATGCAATATTCAATGAAATTATTGTGCAAATGCATGAATTGTCTGTATCTTTGCACGGAAAAAAAACACTGGTTTTGCAAGTTGAACGAAGATAAAGAAGTACAAGAAGTTATCGCGTCCTGACGGACGCTGAGAAGATAAAGACAATTGTTGTAATTCTGTCCAAATATCCTTCTGCGACAGGTTGTGCGGACTTTAACTATCGTCTTTAACTTCTTTATCTCCCTTAACTTCTTTAACTCCTAATAGAATACTTACCTTGGTTATGATTAAGGCACATTTATTTTTTATGAAGCAAAAAGGATTACTTTTATTCGCATTACTATGGTCTATTGCCACCCTCTCCGTGGCGCAGAGTAAATACAGTGTCAAGGGCTCGGTCATTGACAAGGAAACCAGCGAGGCGCTCATGGGTGCCAACGTTCAGGTGTTGTCTTTGCCCGACAGCACGTTGGTGACTGGTGCCATGGCCAATGACCTGGGTGCCTTCAGTTTGAAGGACCTCAAACAGGAGAACTACGTGCTCAAGATTACCTTCATGGGCTACGTCACTCGTACCGTTCCTCTCAACTTGAAGCAGCGCAAGGGCGGACACCAAGTCGATTTGGGTTACCTCACTCTCAGTACCGACAGCAAGATGCTCCAGGAGGCGGTCGTCTCGACCACCGTTGCCAAGGTCCAGGTGTCAGGCGACTCCATTCAGTTCAATCCTTCGGCCTATCGCGTGCCACAAGGTTCTACCCTCGAGGCGTTGGTCAAACTGCTGCCGGGTGCCGAGGTCGATGACGATGGCAACATCACCATCAACGGCAAGAGTGTCTCCAAGATTCTGGTCGATGGCAAGGAGTTCTTCCTCAACGATAAGTCGGTGGCTATGAAGAACATCCCTATCGACATCATCGACAAGATCAAGTCGTACGAGCGGAAGAGTGACATGGCGCGCATCACCGGTGTCGATGATGGCGAAGAGGAGACCGTGCTCGACCTCTCGGTCAAGAAGGGCAAGAAGAATGGCTGGTTTGGAAACGCCAACATCGGCATTGGTGACCAGCATCGTTACAACACGCGCGGCATTGCCAACTACTTCAACGAGAACACCACCGTCACGGCCATCGGCAATGGTCGCAACGTGCCGGAACAACGCGGTTGGCCTCAGCCGGGTCTGAACAGTTACAAGGAGGGCGGCATGAACTTCGCCTCGCAGAACACTACGATGGAGACGGGCGGTAGTGTGTCATATAAGTACAACGGCACCGACCGGTTCAGTCAGTCCAATACCCACAACCTCACGGCTCCCTATGCCGAATACTCTAAATCGAAGAGTCAGAGTTATGGTAGCAACCACTCGTTGGAGGCGCAGTTCAAGATGGAATGGCGTCCCGATACGATGACGACCATCCTGTTCCGACCCAATTTCACTTATTCGAACAATAGTGGCATGAGTTGGTCTTCCAATGGAGGATTCTACGACGATGTCTCGGAATACTCCATCGAAGAGGCTCTCCAAATAATCGATAACTTGGTCAATTCCAACGAGAACCGTTCTCAGTCGCACTCCAACCGTACTTATGCCCAAGGCGACTTGCAATACACCCGCCGACTGAACAAGCCGGGCCGTAACGTCACTCTCCGTGTCACGGTCAACTACACCCAGAGCGAGAGCCAGAACCTGAGTGCCGCCCATGTGTACAACAGCTTGGATACCATCAGTCCGCGCTTGTACAACAACCGTTATTACGATACACCTGCCCGCAATCATACCGTAGCGGGTCAGTTTGTCTGGAACGAGCCAATCGGCGACCGCCTCTACGCCAGTTTGAGTTATCGTTATTCCTCCATTTATAATAAGAACGACCGCCAGGCATTTGTCTATGACTCAGATGCATACGCCGACTTGGTTGAGAACCTCCGTTGTTGCCGATATGACGTGGACGAAGTGCTACGCCTCATGCGTGAGGCCGAATACAACCTGCGTGATACCGTGGCCCTGAGTCAATACTCGGAGCGTCGTACCTATCGCCAGCGTATTGGCCTCCAGATTCGTCAGGTGCGCGAAAAGTACAATTTCTCGGCCGGCGTCGATGCCTTCCCCGAGACCTCCAAACTCGACTATCGCTACATGGGTAAGGAGTATCCCGAAATCTCTCGTTCGGTCTTCAACCTCAGTCCGCGCATGAACCTCAAGGTCAACTTTGACAAGAGCACCAGTCTCCAGATGCGCTATAACGGCCGCACCACGCAACCCGAGATGACCGACATGCTCGACATCGAAGATGACTCCAATCCCTTGCGAATCCGAAAGGGTAACCCCAACCTGAAACCCTCCATGAGCCATAACTGGAATGCCAACTTCCAGACCTACAACGCCGAAAAACAACGCGGTCTGTGGTCCTGGCTGTATGGTGGTTTGACGCGCAACAGCATCAGCAACCTGGAGTCGTATGGCGAGAACTCGGTAGTGACCTCTATGCCCATGAACATCAACGGCAACTGGAACATCGGTGCCGGCGTGGGTGGCAACTTCGGTCTGGGCAAGGAGAAGAAGTTCTCCGTGGGCGGCAATGTCGGTGGCGGTTTCCGTAACGATGTCGGTTATTTCAGTTCCCGCTCGAACGAAGTAATAGAAAGGGAGGACGGACAGAAGGAAACCATTTACCATGTCATCGAGGGAGCCAAGTCCATCACCCAGCGCACCGACCTCAATTTGGGTCTCAACACCTCCTATCGCAATGATTATGTGAGCGTTGAGTTGCGCGGCAATATCCGACAGACCTATTCGGACAACAACATCAACAAGGCGGGTAACCTCAACACGCAGGACTTCCGCTACGGTTCCGAGGTCCGTCTGAACGCCCCCTGGAACATGGAGATTGCCTCCAACATCTACATGAACAGTCGCCGTGGTTATTCGGAGAAGACCATGAACACCGACGAACTCCTCTGGAATGCCTCTGTCGCGCAGTCGTTCCTCAAGGGTAACGCCCTGACCATCAAGGGCGAAGTGTTCGACATCCTGGGTCAGCAGACCAACATCAACCGCTCCGTCTCGGCCTCCTTCATCAGCGATACCCGCAACAACGGCATCTACCAGTACGGCCTCATCAGCCTCATCTACCGCTTCAGCGTCTTCGCCGGTCGTAACACCATGGGTACCAAGGACGAACGACGTGAAGATGGCGGCGGCCGTCCCCGTCGTTTCTAAGCACTCAAGTTTCAAGAAATCATCCTCATCCCCTGAGGGTGATTTTTTGTTCCTCCCTCCACCTACCGTTCATCCTCTATTCAGCAAGGCACGAGCACACCGTCAGGTCTTGTTCAGGTCGCCCACAGCTCCCCTGATTTTAGGGAGCTGTGGGCGACCTGCGGTCATCTCAGACTCTCCTCATGCCCACCTGAATAGTGGGCGAGCGTAGGGTCATAGGTGGGTGGCTTTCTGACTGGCAGGGGATATCCTCCATCAATTGAACTTAATTCAAACTCAATTTTCAGTGGTCGCGAGAGCGATGCAACTCAATCTTGTAACTCCATTGAACTCAATCATTTTTGGTGATATAGGAACGCGTTGAAAGCGCAGTACCGATTTTCTCCTTGTCCTGACCCACCTTTGACACTACCTCGCGGTAATGTTCGGATGAAGGTCGGGTATCGATTGGGTATTGATTGGATAACGATTGGCGCAAGGTTGAACCGACAGAAATCAATCACCGAATTTAGACCAAATATAGACCAAAATTTGACCCGATCAAAAGCACGGGGTGACGGCAAGGGTGGGGGAATGTCGTTTCTGTCTGTTGTCGTTCTGTGCCTCGGCGAAGAATCTCAAATGGAGCAAGTGGGAAATAGATGTTTCGCCCGGCTCAACATGACATCACCCTTTTTTACTTGATTAATTTGGAGAATTCCGAGAATTGTTATATCTTTGTGGCCGTGAAACAATTGGGCCGAGATGAAAGGTCGGAACAAAGAAAATACCGACTTTGAGAATGACCGGTTGGGCAATCCACAGAATGGGACTAGATTACCAAAAATGAAAAAGTACAGTATATTATTATTGCTTATAGCGTTCTTCATGTCGTGCAAAAATGTGCGGCAAGAGCCTCCTGAAGTGTATTTTGAAGGAAGTATAGATAGCGTGAGGTTAGTATATGAAGATTTTTATCCAAATCTCCATTATAGAGATGTCTTGCCAGAGCAATTTTTGAGAAAGGAGCGTATTGGTTTTACTATTTCGGATACAGATTCTTTGGCCTTTTTCCAGAGTCTTCTGTCAAAGTCACTCTTTGTCATGCAAGATAGTGATATGACTTTTGATACAGACATTGTAGCACTTGTTGATTATCAGGATGGACATACTGACACCTTGGGTATGTCTGTTAATCTGCGAAGAGGTTTTGTTCGAGGATATCAGAAGTTTCAAAATCCTGAGTTTATAGATTCGGTTATAAACGCAATTGCTTATAGAGATTCTTATTGGCCAAAAATATTAAGGAGACTATATTGGAAAGGAGATTATATATTTCCGTATGCTCCTAATATGTGCAAGCAAGGGGAGAGGGTTTATAGTGATGCTGATTATGGATTTTTCAGAGGAACCGAGGCTGAAACTTTGGCTAGGAACATGTATTTGGAGAATTATGATTCGATAGAGCTTATCATTAAACAGAATCCAGAGTTGATGTATTGCCGAGATGAAATTAAGGGAGTTCCGATTTTTAATCATTGCGTATATTTCCAGCAGGATACGGTTGCTAAGCTCTTTTTGGAGAATGGTTATAATGTAAATTTCTATTATGAAGAGGAAGATACATTAAGAAGCTGGAATAATAAATATACTTCTTGTTGGGCTTATGCTCCACCCTTAACCTGTGCATGTGCTGATTCTTATTACAATGATTGTTCTCTTTTACTCATTCTGTATGGAGCCGATGTGAATTTTCGTTTGCCAGGTGGTTATACCCCATTGATGCGAGCTGTTAGAGGCGATAACTATGAAATGGCGAAAGTGTTGATAGACCTTGGCGCCAAAGTAAATGTCTGTAAGACGATTCTATATGCTGAAGATTTAGAGCATGTTGACGAAAATACTGTTTTCATAAAAGAACGGGAATATCTTATTGATTGGGTGCGGAAACAGGACTATTTCAAGATGATGCATCTCCTTTTGACTCATGGAGCAAATATAGATACTCCCTATAGCCGGCGAGTTGGAGATTTTCGTTCATATATAGAATCTGTCAATCCAGAGGAACTTACTTCGACTGATAGAAGATATTTGCAGAAAATTAAGAATTATTTGAAATCCCATTATCCGGAGAGGATGGATGGTGTAGAATTGAAAAAGAATTAAATGCTTTTCTATATGATTCTCGTTGTTTGGGAAAAATAAGGGGAGTGCCAAGTTTGGATAGTTTTTGCTCTTATTGGCAATATTGTTTCTCTCGATACGGCGGCAAGGGGAAAGACCATAGTGGAGTAGCCGTCAGCAAAATCGTGAGAATCGCGAAGAAAGAAAGTGTTGTTTGAGGCGCAGCCGAGTTTCACTTTCTTTCGAGTGAGGCCACGATTTTGCAGGCTACGCAGCTCCAGGTCTTGACTTTTCTTTTCCCCTTTCTTTGGGTCAAGCCAAAGTAAAGGGGTGCCCTCCGCACAGGAGGAAATATGTCAATGTGAACGGTGCTGCTCTTACAGAGCGCTCTCCTCTCGTTCGTAGGGACCGCAGGGCGGATGCCCTGGGCTGATTGATATTGCGCTTTCAGCGCGTTCTGCCGTACCTTCTTAACAAGAGTTTCGCTTCGCTCTACCACCTGCCTGTGGTCTGTCGTGCCTTCGGCACTATTTTCCTCTGACATTCATAAACGGGGGTTGCACCCCCGCCTGTGGTCTGTCAGGCTTTCAGCCTTTTTGCTTGCGAAGAACCAGACCGAAATAATGTGAGAGAAACAAATATTAAAAATGTTAAAGAAGATGCTCAAAGAAAAGCCAAAGGTGAAAACCATAGTCAAGGAAACTAACGATAGTTTCGGCGAACTGGTCATAAATAAGTCTTGTTCCCCTTTTGTTATTGGAGATTCTATTTCCCATTATACACACTTGCCACATGATATTATCCATTGTTCCATGGAGAAATATGGTTTGCCGGATTATGATTTTTATGATTTCTATACTTTTGACATGTGTGTGTATACGGAAGAAGATAATCCAGAGATTATTAATTATATTTCTTGTCATGATAAATGTGTGTGGCAAGGGGTCAACATCATTGGAATGCTGATAAAAGATTTTATAAAGAAATTTTCTCTTCATCCAATATTGGAAGAAGGAGAAGAGACTTATGTACTAGATAGAAAAGGTCACAATACACAGCGCATTTTTGAATTCAAAGAGAATGTCGGACTAATGATTTGGACGTGGCGTAAGCGTATTGTTTCTGTTGGTGTTAGTAATGATCTTGATAGTTGACGATAAGACTATTTATTGGTCATACCCCGACTGATGCGAGTGGGTGTTGTTCCCCCCCCCCGATACGGCGGCAAGGGGAAAGACCATAGTGGAGTAGCCGTCAGCAAAATCGTGAGAATCGCGAAGAAAGAAAGTGTTGTTTGAGGCGGAGCCGAGTTTTACTTTCTTTCGAGTGAGGCCACGATTTTGCAGGCTACGCAGCTTCAGGTCTTGACTTTTCTTTCCCCCTTTCTTTGGGTCAAGCCAAAGTAAAGGGGTGCCCTCCGCACAGGAGGAAATATGTCAATGTGAATGGTGCTGCCCTTACTCTCTTCCCTGTCGTAGGGACCGCATGGCGTTGCCCTGGGCTGTTTGATATTGCGCTTTCAGCGCGTTCTGTCGTACCTTCTTAACAGGGGTTTCGCTTCGCTCTACCGCCTGCCTGTGGTCTGTCAGGCTTTCAGCCTTATGATTTACTCCTGCCCGTAAATGGGTGGGAGTTATTGTGTTGTGAGGTCGCTATAGGATAAAATAAAACCTCCATTCAGAGGCCGAAGAGGCAAACTGGTGGAGGTTTTATTTGTTATTGTGATGATTAAAAGAAGGTGCTTACTCCCCAAAAAACGTAAACAGAGGTTGTAAAACATTGAAATAATCTCAATTTTTGGGTATATGAAAATATTTTTTGTAAATAATAGCCATCGTTTAGCAGATTTTTATTAACTTTGCCAAATAAAAAATGTGAAGTAAGTAGTTGGTCATAATTAATTGACTATACTTTTCTTTTATTGGGATGCAGATTTCTGTTTTGACCGATGGCGCAATGTAGTCATTGAGCCTGAGGACATAGCTGAAAGATGCGCGCAAGAGTGAAAAAGTATAGTAATAATGAACATCTTTGATATATAGAATTAATTTTGAACAACTACTTATAGTTGTAAGTATTACACATACATTAGAATTCCTGAAGATTTGGAAAACCTCCTTAATATAGGTTTGTCATTAGAGACTAAGTAGAATACATATACATACGTTTCGAAGGATACCGATTTTTACAATAGATGGACAAAACGAATAAACTGATACTCTATAAAGACGATGAAGGCAAGGTGAACGTGAATGTACGCTTTGCCGATGAGGATGTGTGGCTGACGCAGGCGCAATTAGCGGAGATTTACAATACAACGCAGCAGAACATCAGTCTGCATCAGAAAGGTATTTATGCAGACGGCGAACTGGATGAAGAGGCAACTCACAAGAAATACTTGTTAGTTCGTCAAGAGGGCAAGCGACAGGTGCAGAGGGAGATTGACCACTACAATCTGGACATGATTATTGCCCTCGGCTACCGTGTGCAGTCACCTATTGCCGTGCGCTTCCGCCGTTGGGCTACTCAGCGGTTGCATGAATATATCCAGAAAGGGTTCGCAATGGACGATGAGCGACTGAAGCAAGGCGGCAACCGCTACTTTAAGGAATTGCTACAGCGCATTCGCGACATCCGCAGCAGCGAGCGAAATTTTTATCAGCAGGTAACTGACATTTACGCCACATCAACCGATTATGATCCACGGGCTAAGATGACAAAGTTGTTCTTCGCTACAGTGCAGAACAAGATGCACTATGCAGTGCATGAGCATACGGCAGCGGAGCTTATCTATGAACGTGTAGATAATGAGAAGCCTTTCGTTGGTATGACAAACTTCAAGGGTAACTACGTAACTCGCGACGATGTAAAAATCGCAAAAAACTACCTATCGGAGTTAGAATTGCAGAGGCTGAACCTACTTACATCCCAATTCCTTGACTATGCTGAATTCCAGGCATTGGAGCAGAATCCAATGACCATGGCCGACTGGATAGCAGCCCTTGATGACCAGATTCTGCGACTGCGGAAAAACATCCTGGAAGGAAACGGTACAGTTTCCAACCAAGAAGCCGTTGAAAAGGCTGAGCGAGAATTTGAAATCTATCGCGAGCGAGAGATGCGACTGTTAGAGAGCGACTTCGACAAGGCTGTCAAGCGATTGAAAAACAAAAAGGACAAAGACGACAAGGAAGAGGCATGACGTTTGTCGAATATTTGGTGGCAGTTAGAAGGATTTTTATAATCTTTGCAGCAGAAAAGTAATCAATCATGAAGAAACGCTTGTTCTATGTTTTGCTTTGCGCGGCATCGGTGGCATGTTGGAGTTGCAGCCGGAAAGGAGTGTCAGGAAAGGATGCCTTGTCGCAAAGTGGTGAGTTCAACCATGAGTCGGAGAAGGTGGTGCTGACCAAAGTTGTAAATGAAGAAAAACCTGCTGTGTTATCGGAAGCTTATGATACATTGCGTTGCTATCTGGCAAGTAACATCCGATATGATAAGGTTTTGGACTCCGTGGAGGAGCCAAAAATTTGGGTGTCATTTATCGTCAATGCAGATTGCAGTATAACCCTGCCTGACGATTTTGCTAGTTTGGGGCAATTTGATGAACAATCGGCAGAATTCAAGTTCATGGCCTTGTTTGGCAAGGAGCTGAAAAGGCAATTCGATGTTCAATCGGCAGAATTTAAGTACATGGAACAGGAAGCGAAGAGGGTGATCAGTTCGTTGAAATATGAAAAACCGCCCATGAAGTATGATACCTTGACAGGACAATGGGTGCCTACTTCGAAGGGGATTCAAATCCTGATTGACTTCCGACGGAATAAGGCCGCGGAACTTTATAATAAAGATACCATTTTGGCGCGTATGGATTGGCCCTATTCCAATTGCATAGATGGGCTTGTCAACCGTCGGTTCAAACAATACACTACGGATGCGGAGAAAATTAAACTGTGTCGGGGTAACCATTCTTGGGCTACAAAAGTGAATGCTTTGGTGGGCTTGGTGGAATCGGGTAATCCCGTTTATAAGAAGTTGTTGCCCTTGCAATTGGTCGATGCAACGCCTGCGTGGTTAAATGACGATCGTGTCGTACGTTCTGGGTGGCCCGCCGATATTGTGCTTGGACAAATCATTGAAAACAAGGACTATATCAGTGCCCGAGACAGGGCTTGCGTCGATTCCATCGTGCTCTATTCGACGGCTCCGAGGGGTATTCCTAAATTGGAGTTGTCGGAACGCTCCAAGATATTGGCGGAGATGGAACCACGGCCGGAGTACTATGAGCGCGTTCGGGAAGTCTGGATGAAGGATACAGTGCCAGGCGCATTGGTTCTGTTGGCTAAATATCGGAGGGAAGCGGATTTTAAGTTCATCATGCATACCTTGGAACAATATGATGAGACAGATAATGATCGCTGTCTCTATGCCCATAATGCATTGAATGCTGTTGCCAATTGGCCCGACCCGCGATTCGTTCCAGCCATTGAAAAGATTGTAGAAAGTGAGGCGGCGAAACGAGAAGGCCCGAATGGTGGAGAAAGTTTGGCAAAAGCCTTGTTGGCCTACCGGAATGACTGGGCATTGGGGCAATTGAGAAAACTCTTGCATCAAGGTGATTTCTGGCTCACGTATGAATGTAATGCCGTATTTGTTCGATATGTCGAGAGCCATCCCGACGATGATTTCTCTTCGAATTTCCGGATTGTTGAGAAAATACAGAACCTTTGGGAATTATTATAGGCCTGTTCTAAAAATGTCATATTGAGCGAAGCGAAACATCTCTGTATTGACTTCAAATGCGACTTCAGATTCTTCGCGAAGAGCAGAATGATAATTAATAGAAGTCTTCTATAGTATCAAATAGATAGATTGGGCTATGATTACTAATATGCTGAAAATAATGGTAAAAACAAGAGTTTTGCTTTTTGGCTTGCAAACTTTGTTCTGTTGTGCGTTAACTGCATTCAATATAGAGAAAGCACTCGCAAATTCTGTTGATACAATAAATACATTTGTGGAAAATTCATATATTTTATCTGGAGACAACCAAATTGTATTCGTGAAAAGCGATGGTGCTGTATCAGAAAAATATGTTCTGAATAATCCGCCTAATTTGCAATTGAAATATTCAGAAATTAAGTCGTTGTTGGATAGCTGCGTCTGGAAAGAGTATTATGAAGACAAAATAATGCAAGGTCATGCCCGTTTTCTAATCTTCTTTTTGTTTGATAAAAGTGGACATATTCAGGATATATTCTTTTCAAAAGCCTTTCTGAGAAGTGACGAAGACTTCTTTGAACGGTTGAAAAATATTATCAGAAAGACTATTGATGATAATCATTCCATTTTTGAGAATAAAAGTAATGGACAACTAAACGACAAGACGTTTTATTTTTTGTTATATCGCATTAATTTGTATCCATGAAATATTGTTGGAGGAGGTTTTGACTTCATATCATTGCCCGATTCGTCGAATAATATGGCAATAGCGGGTGAGAGGAGGATGAAGGGAGGGCGCAATGTCGGAAAGTTGAGCAATTATTTGCGCGTGTAAGAAATATTGACTATATTTGCAGCGAAGAAATCAGACCGAAATCCATGTATGTCGAAGTGATTTTGCCCGTGCCGTTGTCGCGCACCTTTACTTATCGCCTGTCGGACGATGCAGAGGTGCGTGTGGGAATGCGCGTTTCGGTGCCCTTTGGCAAGAACCATGTCTATACCGGCATCGTGGTGGGTCTGCCGCCGATGTGTCCCGAAGGGGTGGAGGTGAAGGAGGTGGTGGCGCTGTTGGACGATGCGCCGATAGTGCGTGCCACGCAGTTGAAGCTATGGCAGTGGATGTCAGACTATTACCTCTGTCCGATAGGCGACGTGATGAAGGCGGCGCTGCCTGCCGAACTCAAACCCGAGGAGGGGAAGGGCGGTGTGGTGCGCGAGGACTTCAAACCCAAGACCAAGACCTTCGTGCGTATCCTGCTGAAGGACGAACTGGCGCAGGCCTTCGACCAACTGAAACGGTCGGCCAAACAGGAGATGCTCTATATGACGCTGTTGGACCGCAGTCACGCCTTGACGCAAGAGAAGCCCGACGAGGTGGCGCAGGACGAACTGTTGCGCATGACCGATACGACCTCGGCGGTGCTGAAAGAGTTGGTTAAGAAGGGGTTGTGCGAGACGGTGGAACGGGAAGTGAGCCGCATCGACACGGGGCAGTTCTGCATCGACAACCTGGAACCGCTGCATGAACTCACCGAGGTGCAGAAAGTGGTCTATCGCGATATCTGTCAGTCGTTCAAGACGCACATGACCACGTTGCTCTACGGAGTGACCTCCAGCGGCAAGACCGAGATCTATCTGCACCTGATGCAGGAGGTGATAGCGCAGGGGCGACAGGTGTTGATGATGGTGCCCGAGATTGCTTTGACCACGCAGTTGTGCTACCGTCTGCGTCGTGTGCTGGGCCGAAAGTTGTTGGTCTATCACTCGAAGTTGTCGGATGCCGAAAGGGTCGAGATCTGGAAGCAGATGTTGTCCGACCAGAGCGACGAACGCGGTTCGGTGGTGTTGGGCGTGAGAAGTTCCATCTTCCTGCCATTCAGGCAGTTGGGACTCGTCATTGTCGATGAGGAACACGAACCGTCGTACAAACAGCAGGAACCGGCGCCTCGTTATCATGGTCGTGACATGGCGGTGGTGCTGGCTGCCAAACATGGGGCTAAAGTGCTGTTGGGCAGTGCCACACCGAGCTTGGAGAGTTGGTACTTGGCACAGCAGGACAAGTACGGATTGGTGCAACTGAAGGAGCGCCATGCCGGTGTCTCGATGCCGCATATTCATCTGGTCTCGATGACCGATGCACGCAAGGAACAGCGAATGACGGGACCCTTCACACCCCAGTTGCTGGCAGCGTTGCGTGACACGTTGAGTCATGGACATCAGGCTATTCTGTTCCAGAACCGAAGAGGTTATTCGCCCATCATCGAGTGCGAGAGTTGCGGTTGGACACCTCGTTGTCCCCGTTGCGACGTGGCGATGACTTATCACAAGCACACGCGCACCCTGTCGTGTCACTATTGCGGTTACCAGACACCGTGGCCAGCAGTCTGTCCCGTGTGTGGCAACCCGCACCTCGAACTGGCAGGATATGGCACGGAGCGCATCGAGGATGTGTTGCAACAGACTTTGCCCGTGGCTCGACCGGTCCGTATGGACACCGACACGACGGCATCGCGCAAGAGTTACGAGAAGATGTTGCAGGACTTCGAGTTGCACAAAGCGAACGTCCTGATTGGTACGCAGATGGTGTCGAAGGGCTTGGATTTCAGCGAGGTACAGACGGTGGGGGTGCTCAATGCCGACAGTCTGGTGAACTTCCCCGACTTCCGTTCGCACGAACGGGCGTTCCAACTCATGGAACAGGTGGCAGGTCGTGCCGGCCGACGCGTCGGACAGGAAGGTCAGGTCCTGATTCAGTGCAGCGATGTGCGTTCCCGACTGTTGCATCAGGTGGTGCATCACGACTATGAGGCAATGGCTGCCACCCAGTTGGCCGACCGCCAGAAGTATGGTTTCCCCCCGTACACGCGACTTATCATGCTCTATATCAAGGGGCGATACGAAGACCGCACGCGCCGTCTGGCAGAACAATATGCTGCGGCGTTGCGCCAGACTTTCGGCACCCGTGTGTTGGGTCCGGAGGCACCAGGCATTTCTCGTATCCGTAACTTCTATATCCAACAGATCCTGTTGAAAGTGGAGCGCGAAGCCAACACCTTGGTGGTGCGCCAATACCTGAATGCTATCTACGAGTCGATGGTCAAGGCCAACAACGAGATGCAGAAAGTGGTGTTCTACTATGATGTGGATCCGATGTAAAATTAATTGACAATTGAAAATTGAAAGTTGAAAATTGAAAACATCGGAGTAATCAGAATATTCCGAGTACTCGGAGGACTCTGATAAATAGTAAATTGTAAATTGTCAAATAGTAAATGATTTTATGGATTGGAAAGATATTTTAGCCTCCACCGTCAGTGCAGAGGAATTGGCACAAGGGGCGGCAGAAAATGCGGCTGATGCTGCGGCAAAGAAAGAAATCGACAAGGAGAAGGGCCGGCTGGGTACCCTCCGCATCGAATATGACAAGAAAGGACGCAAGGGCAAACCTTGCACCATCGTCAGTGAGTTTGAGGGCGAAGAGCAAGAACTGGTTCGCCTGAAGAAACTGTTGCAGACGAAGTTAGCCACAGGTGGCAGCCATTGCTTCAATAGCGAACCCCCTTTCGACGGACAGATCCTGCTGCAAGGCAACTGCGTCGAGAAAGCAGCCGCACTGCTGCGCACTGAGGGATTTCGAGTGAGATGAGGTTTTAAGGTCGCTTCGCTGGTGAGGTTGTAAGGTCGCCTTGCTGGTTAGTTCGCTGGAAGAAAGGGAGTTAGCTGGAGTTAAAAGGAGTTATCGCTTCGCTCAGGTCCTCGCAGCGAATAGAACGATTGATAATCGTTCAGCGAGAAGACGAAGCTTCAGCTGAGGGAACAAACGGACGTTACGGACGATAGAAAAGCTCAAGAATTTGAGAAGATTCAGTTGAATAGCCAGAACAAACGTCTTTATCTCCTTTATCTTCTTTATCTCCTTTAACTTCTCCTTTTGTACAGATCTCAGTTTATTCTATGAAATAATGCCCAAATTATCTTGTAAATCTATTAACACCCTCAAATGATTATGAAGTGGTATTGTTCAACCTTGCTCCTGTGTATGTCGGCCACTTTGGGTTGGGCACAGAGCATACAGAATGGCGTGGTGAAAGAGTACAACGGTGGCAAACAGAAGACGCCGTTGGCTAACGTCGGTGTATCGGTAAAGAATGCGCCTCGCGTACAGTCGGACAAGACGGGTGCTTTCCGCTTGGATTTCAGAACATTGAAACCTGGTGACCGGGTGGAGGTGCGTAGCATCGAACGGGAGGGGTACGTCATCTTCAACCAAGAGGCGTTGGACGAGTGGCGCGTGTCGAAAGATGATGTGCCATTCACTATCGTGCTCTGTAAGGAGAGTCGGTTCCGTGCCTTGAAGGAGAAATACTATGCCCTGGCCAGCAAGAGTTATGCCGAACAACGGGAAGCCGAGGAAAAACGGTTGGCCGCCTCCCAGAAGTCGGGCCAGCTGCTGCAAGAGGAATATGAACGTAAACTCAAGGAAATCAGCGACCTGTACGAGACACAGTTGGAGAACTTGGACAACTACATCGAGCGTTTTGCACGTATCGACTTGAGTGAACTGGACCAGGAGGAACAGACCATCATCGAGATGGTGCAGACGGGTGACATTGACGGTGCCATCAAAGCCTATGACGCTATGAACATCCTCCAGAAGATGGATGCCGTGAACCGTCAAGGCGAGGAGGCCAACCGGGCAGTCCGTGCCCTCCAACAGAAAGTGGAGGAGGCGGAGGCTCAAAAAACGCGTCTTTATGCCTTGGTAAAGAACCAGATAGCCTTGCTCAAACTGAAAGGTGGACGCGAGAGTTTCGACCGTATCGAACAGATGTTGGTCGATGCTGCCGGTAAGTTGTCGGACCGTCCCGAAGTGGTGTGGGATTGTATCGACTTCTATACCGACCAAGGGAACTCGGATCAGACCATCCGTTGGTGCGAGAAGTATCTGGCATTCAACTCGTTGACACCAGTGCAAAGAGGGTTTGTGGAGTCGTGCCTGACGGTGTCACTCTACAACGTCGGACGGCTGAAAGAGGCGATGGAGCACAGCCGGAAGTCGTTGGAATACCTTGAAGAGGCTCGTGCCGATGGCAGCAACCGTTCGCTGTTGCGTTACCTGAATGCCTTGATCCAACAGGGCGGATTGTTGGGCGTGACGGAACAGGAGGAGGCAAGTGTGAAGTGCTTTGAACAAGTGGTTCACTTGTGTGACAGTGTGCTTCGGACCGATGGCGAAGACGATGTCGTTCAGCAATATAAGTACGAGGCGCAGTACCGTTGGATGGTAGCTTTGTCCCGTTGTGGACGTTACGAGGAGGCTTTCCACTTCGGCAAGAAACTGGTGGACGAGATGCAACCACGCATGGCCGACGAGAATGTGCTTTGGATGGAAAGATATGGTCGCGTGTTGAACCAAATGTTCTTTGTGTCAAGCCGTTACGGCGACTTGGACAACAAGGACGAATACCTCCAGAAGAATGTCGCCATCTGGCAGAAACTCTATGAGAAGAATCCACAGGCGCATGTGTCGGACTATGCCGAACTCTGCCAGCGTCTGTTGTTCCACTATTACGGCAAGAAGGAGTACGACAAGTGCTTCGAGGCTGCGCGTAAGGAGTTGGAACTGAGGGAGGAAGCTTGTCGCGTGCCTGGCGATATCGACTTGTCGTCCTATGCCATGGCCTCCTGCAACTTGGGTTATCTC
Organism: uncultured Bacteroidales bacterium; assembly: GCA_902776605.1. GTDB lineage: Bacteria > Bacteroidota > Bacteroidia > Bacteroidales > UBA3663 > Liminaster. The sequence goes on from CACYQQ010000015.1 coordinate 16,620, forward strand.
TATGCCCACTATGGTGACATCCAACAGGCTGAACCTTATATGTTGAAGGCCATCGATATACAGCAGTCGTTGGTGCAGAAAGACCCAGCTACCCATCGCGGCATGTTGGTGCACTACAAAGCGGACCTGATGCAACTATATGTGAAACAGCGGGATATAGCAAAATGCACCGCCTTGGAGCGAACGTTGCGACCGGAGGCAGAACAACTCTTTGCCAACCACAAGGAGCAGGAGGTCACCGCTATCGTCAATGCTTGGAGCAGTTTGGGACTGTGGTCATTGTTACAAGGAAACAGGGCAGAGGCCGAGGCATTGAGGAAACGGATTGTCGCTCTTGACCCCGACTATCGGGACAACGAAGACTGCATGCGTTTCATCCATCAACTGGACCAAAAATAACCGACTGAATTGTTTGGAGATTAGCGAAAAAAACAGTATATTTGCACCGTGTTTCCCTACTAATTTTTCAATATGAATTTATCTCAGGAGTGTCTATCGAATGCTTATAATGTTACTTCAGCTTTTGTGAATTCTGCACCTAAGGCTGAACGCAAAAAGTATGGCCAGTTTTTTACATCTCGTAAGACTGCCGAATTCATGGCTTCGCTTTTTGATATTGATTATGAGAAACCGGAATTGCGCCTGTTGGATGCAGGGGCTGGTTCTGGTCTATTGTCGGTGGCATTGGTGGAAAAACTAAGAAAGTCTGGTTATAATGGGAAAATTACTATCGTTTGTTACGAGAATGATGGAAAAATATTGCCAGTTTTAAAAGAAAATTTGGATTATTTGTCCAAAGGGTTAGACGTAATATATGAAATACGAGAAGACAATTATCTTTTGTCACAGTATTTTTCGGAATCGGATTTGTTCGGAGATGAGGTAGAAAAATATGATATGATTGTAGGAAATCCTCCTTATCTTAAAATTGGAAAGGATGTTCCAGAGGCTCGGGCTATGGCGGAAGTGTGTCATGGGGCCCCTAATTTGTATTTCTTGTTTTGGGCTATGGGCATTCACAACTTAAAGGATGGTCAGGAATTGGTTTATATAATACCACGGTCGTGGACTTCAGGCGCTTATTTTGAAAGATTCAGACAGTATTTGTTCAAAAATTGCGTGATATGTCATATTCATTTGTTTGGTAGTCGAGACAAAGTTTTTGATGGAGAAGTCGTTTTGCAAGAAACAATGATAATTAAAATTAAAAAGACTTCTCAGAAACCAAAGTATGTCGAAATGTCCACCAGTGAAACATCAGAGTTCCGTGATGTCAAGAGGTACGAAGTTGGTTATAATACCATAGTTGCGGCGAATCAATTTGTCTTTCTTGTAACAAATGAGGAAGAAGCCAATGTTTTAGGTCGGATCAATAGTCAGACCGATACATTGAAATCGGATAACCTCAAGATGCGTACTGGAATAATAGTGGATTTCAGAACAAAAGAAGTATTGAGGGACTCGCAAGTGGATGGCTCTTATCCTCTTATCTATTCTCATCATATACGAAATGGTCGGGTGTCTTGGCCAGTAGGTCGGGAATCTGAGTATATAGTAACCAGTCGGAGAGGTTTTTTGCAGGAAAACTCGGATTACTTGTTTGTTAAACGATTTACGTCGAAAGAGGAAAAACGGAGACTGCAATGTGGTATTTATCTGAAGTCAGATTATAGTCAATACAAGTATATAAGTACCCAAAACAAGATTAATTATATCAAGTGTGATACACCAGAATTGGCATATGGCCTTTTCGTGATTTTGAATTCTTCTCTTTACGATTCCTATTATAGAATTTTAAATGGTTCTACGCAAGTAAATTCTACTGAAATTAATCTCATGCCTGTACCGTCAAAAGAGATTATCAGACAGATGGGACGAGAGCTTATAGGGAAGGAATTGACAGAACAGAATTGTAATAATATATTGGAAAGATGGATAAAATAAAAGAGATTCGCAACGTTTTACTTTGCCTTGATATGCCGAAGAGACAACAATCGGATTTATGTGTGTTGACGTTGCTGGGAATGGCAGGTTTGACTAAAAAAGCAAAATGGGAAGAGGCTGTCAATAAGTGGATGCGGATTCATGATATAATAGCATTTGTTAATAAATATTACAAAACCAGTTATGCAGAGAATTCAAGAGAGACATTTAGAAAACAAGCGCTTCATCATTTCCGTTTGGCGGCTTTGGTAGAGGATAATGGAATGCCAACGAATAGCCCCAACTACCGATGGCGCTTGACTGATGAATTTGTTGAAATATTGCAATCTGCTCCTTTCCCTAATGATAAGTTAACTTCGTTTGTAGAAAGGCATGGAACATTGAAAGACTTGTATGCTTCTAAAAAACGAATGCAAACTATGCCCGTTTGTATAAATCAAAAGGATTATGTGTTTAGCTCTGGTAAACATAATGAACTGCAAAAAGCTATTTTGGAAGAGTTCGCACCTCGTTTTGCTCCAGAATCAGAATGTCTGTATGTCGGAGATACGGTGCAAAAGGATTTGGTACGACAGGAAGATACATTAAAAGAATTAGGTTTTGACATTTCCGTTCATGACAAAATGCCTGACGTGATTTTGTACAGAAGAGACAAAAATTGGCTGTATTTCATCGAAGCTGTCACTTCCGTAGGACCAATAGATGCTAAAAGAATACTGGAGATTAAAGAAATGACATCCTCCGTTTCTGCTGGACTTATTTTTGTTACTGCGTTTTTCGACTTTAAGACTTATAAACGGTTCTCAGATCAATTAGCTTGGGAAACGGAGGTGTGGTTGGCCGAAATGCCAGACCACATGATTCATCTAAATGGAGATAAGTTTTTGGGACCGAGATAGCTGCCCATAAGATTTAATACAAATAGCTAGATAAATGTTTGGATAATTGCAAAAAAAGCAGTAAATTTGTCCCCGTTGTTTATCTTGTTTTTATGGCAAAAAAGAATAAATTGATGAAGTTCGACGACATGGCTGAATACAGTAATGTGTTCCAGTATGCCTTCGAACAGTTGGAAGAGACGGGTTTCCCCTTGCGCGGCAAGTGGGGCAGCGACTACTTCCACAATGACCATCCCATCGTCATCGAGTTGGGATGTGGCAAGGGCGAATATACCGTTGGGTTGGCACAGCGCTATCCTGACAAGAACTTCATAGGGTTTGACATCAAAGGTGCCCGAATGTGGACGGGAGCTACCCAGGCGTTGGAACAGAACCTGACGAATGTGGCTTTTGTACGTACACGCATTGAACTGATTACGAGGTTCTTTGCTCCAGGCGAGGTGTCGGAGATATGGATTACTTTTGCCGACCCGCAGATGAAGAAAGTGAACAAACGTCTGACCTGCACAATGTTCATGCAACGCTACCTCCAGATATTGAAACCCAAGGGGTTGGTGCACCTGAAGAGCGACTCGAACTTCCTCTTTACCTACACCGAGGAGATGGCAAAGGCCAATCAGTTGCCCGTCTTGGCCAAGACGCGTGACCTCTATAAGGACGAGGATTTCGCTTCTGCCGAGACCATTGAGGCGCTCCGAAATATCCAGACGGCCTACGAGAAACAGTGGTTGGCGCGCGGCATCGATATCAAGTATATCGTCTTTGAACCGCAACCCCGTGACCCCTGGATTGAACCCGACGTCGAGATTGAACTGGATAGTTACCGCTCGTACGGCAGGGACAAGAACTCAGCCCTCACCACACACAAGTGAACGAGTCTTTTTTGGGTGGTGAGTGTTGAGAAATAGTAAATAAGAAATATTAAATTATAGAGCAAGAGACCGGGTTGAGCGATTGGTGGTAACTACTTTACTCTTTACCCCTTACTCTCTACTCACTAAAGAACTATGGCATTATATCCCAATTTGATTAAAGAGGCCTTGGCGCAGGTAATCTACCCAGGCACGAAGAAGAATATTATTGAGAGCGGTATGTTGGCCGGCGATATCCGCATTGCCGGACCGAAAGTGTCGTTCACCTTGGAGTTTGAGAAGGAGACGGACCCCTTCATGAAGTCGGTGCTCAAAGCGGCCGAGGCAAACATCAAGTATGCCTGTCAGCAGGTGGGCGAACCTGTCGAACTGGAAATCAAGACACAGACTCGTCAGGCGCCACGTCCTGAACCCGAGAAATTGTTGCCACAGGTCAAGAATATCATTGCCGTTGCTTCGGGCAAAGGCGGTGTAGGCAAGAGTACGGTATCGGCCAACTTGGCAGTAGGTTTGGCGATGTTGGGTTATAAGGTGGGTCTGTTGGATGCCGATGTGTTTGGTCCTTCGGTGCCGAAGATGTTCCACCTCGAGGATTTCAAGCCTTGCGCCGAACGCATCGACGGTCGTGACCTGTTGATCCCTGCCGAGCAATATGGTATCAAGTTGTTGAGCGTGGGCTTCTTCGTTGACCCCAACAGCGCTACCATCTGGCGTGGTGGTATGGCATCGAGCGCCATCAAGCAGTTGATTGGTGACACGCAGTGGGGCGAGTTGGACTACCTGCTCATTGACATGCCTCCAGGAACATCGGACATCCACCTCACCGTGGTACAGACCTTGGGTCTGACGGGTGCCGTGGTCGTCTCTACTCCTCAGCAGGTGGCTTTGGCCGATGCACGCAAGGGTATTGATATGTTCAAGAACGAGAGCATCAACGTGCCTGTGTTGGGATTGGTGGAGAATATGGCATGGTTCACACCTGCCGAACTGCCCCAGAACAAATACTATCTGTTCGGCAAAGAGGGCGTCAAGCAATTGGCCGAGGAGATGCAGGTGCCGTTGTTGGCACAGATTCCTGTCGTTCAGAGCATTTGCGAAAGTGGCGATGACGGCAAACCTATCGTGATGAACTACGACTCGATGGTGGGTCAGTCGTTCCTGAGCCTGGCACAAGCCGTTGTCACGCAGACGAATATCCGCAATGCCACGATGCCTAAAACCGAAAGAGTGCACGTAGAGAAATGAAAATTCATCTGCCGGAGGTCTTGAGCACCAATTCTTGGGTCTTGCAGCAGTTGTCCGAGCAACAGCCGTTGCAGGATGGCACCGTGGTTTGGACCGACAGTCAGACGGCTGGTCGAGGTCAGGTCGGCAATGTCTGGGAATCGACTCCGGGGCTCAATTTGACATTCTCGATATTGCTGAAACCAACTTTCTTGGCACCGCGTAACCAGTTTGTCATCAGTGAGATGGCCGCATTGGCCGTCCGAAAAGTGGTGCAA
>CACYQQ010000016.1 GCA_902776605.1 uncultured Bacteroidales bacterium
CATCCTGGTTGGAGTTCAATTGTACGCCAAGGCAAAGAACAGTCACTACGACTACCGATTCAGCACCATCATGTTTGCCGGAAAGGGACGTTGCGCCTACGACCTCAACACACCGACCGAAACGGCCGACTATACAATCATCTCGTTGGAGGACTACACTGCCCGCTTGCAAGACAGTCTTGCCACCAGGTGGAGCACGGAGTATTATGAGGCATTCTTTGAAGAAAACCCTCCGCTCAGCGAGTTGGCAAACGAAAGCAATCTGCAAGCCATCGCCATGCTCTTCATGGGCGAAACCGAAGATGATGTCATACAATTTGGTGCACCCACAACCTTTACACCCATCACCTACGACGAAAAGCCCTTACAATGCTTTTTCGTGCCTGGCATGCAACCTGGAATCATGGTTGGCTACTCGGTTTGGACGGAATCCGACAACGGAGGTGTGGTCTCTGATCCCGAGTTATTGGCTGGAGGCTTACAGAAGGTACATATGAATATTGACCTTCCCGAACCTGGCACGATGTACAAACTCAACTTGACGTTAAGTGGTACCGACATCTCCATTGGTGGTGAGAATGAGCCGGGCATCGATGCCGACTAAGTAAGCACTACGAAGAAACGCAAGCGGGCAGTGGAGAAAAATCCACTGCCCGCTTGACGTATATCAATTACGGTTGTTACATTACTATTTATCAGACATTTGCTGTACCTGACCTGACTCTTTGAAAAGTGAGTTATTCATATTCCGTAGGATCGTCGATGCCGGCTTCGAGCAGCGCTTCGTGACGCTCGACGCAAGTGCCACACTTGCCGCAATGCTTGTCACCGCCACGGTAGCAACTCCAGGTCTCGGAGTAGTCGATGCCGAGCGCCTTGCCATGACGGGCAATATCACCCTTGGAGATGTTGGTGTAGGGGGCAAAGATCTCGATGTGCTCGTAAGTACCGTTCTGCATGGCCGACGACATGGCGTTGATGAACTCCGGACGACAATCGGGGTAGATAGAGTGGTCGCCTCCGTGATTGGCAATCAAGACTTTATGCAGACCGTTGCTCTCGGCTATGCCACAGGCAATGGAGAGCATGATGCCGTTGCGGAAAGGGACAACGGTTGACTTCATGTTCTCGTCGGCATAATGGCCTTCGGGAATAGCGGCATCGCCCTCCAGGAGCGACGACTTGAAATAGTCGTGCATGAACGACAACGGGATGACCAAATGCTTGATACCCAATCGTTGGCAATGCAACTGGGCAAAAGGAATCTCCTTCTTGGCATGGTTCGATCCATAGTTGAAGGTGACTGCCAAGGCAATCTGGTCGGCATATTCATGTAATAGGGTGATGGAGTCCATGCCTCCTGACACCACGATGAGAGAATCTTTCATATTTTTCAACAGAATTGACAACGAATTGAAATGGAAGTGAAAAGGAAGTGACAGGGACTAGTCTTCTCCCCTACGGGGAGGTCGGGAGGGGGTCTTCTCACTCATTCCTAAAGCAGGCCAACATACGCTGGCGCTGGAGTTCTTTGTGGTCGGCATCGGCATAGCTGGCCATAGGATAGATAGAGATACCACCACGGGGAGTGAAGATACCGATGACCTCCAAGTAACGGGGTTCCATGAGTTTGACGAGGTCGTTCTTGATGATGTTGACGCAATCCTCGTGGAAGTCGCCATGGTTGCGGAACGAGAAGAGATAGAGTTTCAACGACTTACTCTCCACCATCTTGATGTTGGGGATATAGTTGATGATAATCTTGGCAAAGTCCGGTTGACCCGTCTTGGGGCACAAGGAAGTGAACTCGGGACAGTTGAAAGTCACGAGATAATCCTCGCCTGGGTGCTTGTTGACGAAAGTCTCCAAAACGCCTGGATTATAGTCATAGTCATACTTGGTATGCTGATTACCGAGGAGCGAAACGCCCTCCAGTTCTTCGGAATTACGGCTCATCGTTATTTCTGTGAAATAAAAATAGTAAATAATAAATATTAAATTAAATAATGGGAGTTATCAGGAGTTAATGGGAGTAATCGCTGCGCTCTAGGAGTTAACAGACAATACAACAATCTGCTGTAACTTCCAATATTTGTTTCGTCCGGGAGGAAAGTCCCCCTATGCAGGTCCTCGCAGCAATAAAAGGAGGGTTAATAACCCTCCGCGAGAAGACGAAGCTTTAGCTGAGGGAGGATTTAGGGGGTCTGTTATCAGGAGTTAATGGGAGTAATCGCTACGCTCTAGTAGTTAACAGACGATACAACAATCTGTTATAACTTCCAATATTTGTTTCGTCCGGGAGGAAAGTCCCCCTATGCAGGTCCTCGCAGCAATAAAAGGAGGGTTGATAACCCTCCGCGAGAAGACGAAGCTTTAGCTGAGGGAGGATTTAGGGGGTCTGTTAGAACAATCCAAACAACTTCGAGTCAATCTGGTCGGTCACCTTGAGGAAGTCCTCGGGGTTGGTCTCGAACTTACAGGTATCGCCATCCACGATGATGAGGTTGCCCTTGTAGGTCGAAATCCACTCTTCGTAGCGGTTGTTGAGGCCCGTCAGATAGTCGATGCGGATGGACTGCTCGTACTCACGACCGCGCTTGGCAATCTGGGCAATGAGGTTCGGAATGCTGGAACGGATGTAAATCATCAGGTCGGGCAACTTGACCAGGCTCATCATGAGTTCGAAGAGTTCCTTGTAGTTCTGGAAGTCGCGGTCGTCCATCAACCCCATCTCATTCAGATTGGGCGCAAAGATTCGGGCATCCTCGAAGATGGTGCGGTCCTGCACAATATACTCGGTGCTCTTGGAAATCTCGACCACATCACGGAAGCGCTTACTCAAGAAGTACACCTGGAGGTTGAACGACCAACGTTTCATGTCGGCGTAGTAGTCCTCCAGATAGGGGTTGTTATCGACGGGCTCGAAGTTTGGTTTCCAACCATAACGTTTGGCCAACATCTTGGTCAATGTGGTCTTGCCACATCCAATGTTTCCAGCAATGGCGATATGCATAAAAGTATTTACGATTTAATTATTTACGATTTGGTCATTTATTGGAAGATTCTCCTCCCCTCGGGGTCCTCGTAGCATTTAGAAGGGTTGATAACCCTTCGCGAGAAGAAGGAAGGGGGTCGAACAATCCAAACAGCTGTTGGTCAATCCTATCGGTGATGGAACGGAAGTCCAGCGGGTTGTGTTCAAAGTCCAACGGGTCCTTGTCGATGATGAGGACACGACCCTTATAGTGCTTGCCGATGAACTCCTCGTATTGCTCATTGAGACCTTGCAGATAGTCGATACGGATGGACTGTTCACACTCACGACCGCGTTTCTGGATATTGCTGAAGAGGTGCGACAGCGAGGCACGCAGATAGATTATCAAGTCGGGCATAGGCACCAGGCCGATAATCTGTTCAAAGAGGGACATAAAAGTCTGATAATCGCGTTTCGAGAGGTTGCCCTGCACGTAGTTGTTCTTGACAAACACATAGACACCCTCGTACAGAGAGCGGTCCTGAATGACGGTGCCGGTGCTGTTGGCGATGTTGAGCAGTTCGATGAAACGCTGTTTCAAGAAGAACACCTCCATGTTGAACGACCAGCGACCTATATCTTTGTAATAATCTTCGAGATAGGGATTCTCGACAACGACCTCGTACATCGGCTCCCATCCATAATGGTGAGCCAACATACGCGTGAGCGTCGATTTGCCAGAACCTATGTTACCTGCTATGGTGATGTGCATGCAAAAAAAGAGTAGAGTATAAAGAGTAAAGGGTAATGTAGAATGGAATAGAGGCTAAAAGCATGGAGGCGACGAATGGTATCGTCCGTTAACTCCTGCTATCTCCCGCTAACTCCCAATAACTACGTTTTTATTTAACTATACATCAATGACCATCCTCTCGTTGGCCAACAGCGTGTTGGGGAAGACCGTACGCGCCTCGTCCAACAGAGGTTGTTCCATCTCGGCCGAAAGGAACTGGGCCGAATAGTGACCCAAGACAAGTTGACCGACGTGCGCCATCTTGGCAATCTGTGCCGCCTGGAGGGCTGTGCTGTGACCACGTTGACGCGCTTTTACGACATCCGCGTGCGTGTAAGTGGCTTCGTGATAGAGCAAATCGGCACCCTCGATGAGGGGGACAATGCTCTCGGCATAGAGCGTGTCGCTGCAATAGGCATACTTTTTGCTGGGACTACCCGGGGAGGTCAACAGTTCGTTGGGAACCACCTTACCGCTCTCCGGGTCGGTCCAGTCCAATCCCAGGGTGATGCCTTTATAATAGGCGACAGGAATCTCCAACTCCCGACAACGGTCCACCAACAGATGGCGCGGACGAGGTTTCTCCTCGAACAGGAAACCGCTGCAAGGCACCCGATGGTGCAGCGGGACGGTTCGGATGGTCAATGTCGGTTCGTCGTAGATGACCTCACTCCGAGTGGTATCGAACGGCGCAAACCGCACCTCCATGCTCAACTGGGGGCAGAAGTAGTCGAAGAGCGGGCGGAAAATACGTTCCGTGTCGGCGGGGCCATGAATGACCACTTCGCCCGTGCGTTGACCCAACCCCAAGGTAGAGATGAGTCCCACCAACCCGAGGCAATGGTCGCCATGCAAGTGGCTGAGCAGGATATGACCTATCTTGCCAAACGGCACCTTGCTGCGGCACAGACCCACCTGCACACCCTCGCCACAATCGACCAGAAACTGGTTTCCTCTGAAATTGACCACCTGCGCCGAAGGGGAATGCCTCAACGTCGGTTTGGCACTACCACAGCCCAATATGGTCACTTTAAAACAATCCAAAATTGCACAAAAGGGACGATATTACTGCCCCGTAATATTGAGATTTCACATATAGGGAAGTGACTTTCCGGTTCCTGCCTCTGCCCTGTCAAGTAGTAGTCCAAAACGAATCCCGAAAAACTACTTACCAAGGGCAAAGATACTCACTTTTTCGGAAAAAAATCTTTTTTTTATCTTATTTTTATCGAAAAAGGGGTTACGACGGAGTTTTTTATTGGAAAACACCATCCGTTTCATTTAATTTTAGTATCTTTGCGCAAATAATCGAAGGAATAAGTGCAACGGAACCTCCGTTCATCCCATACACTGTCGTTCTTGTTTCCGGTCAGTTCCAAACACGCAACGTTCAAACTCGGTTCTTTGAAAAGAACGAAAAAGAACCAAAAAAGAACGGAAAAAGAACGGAAAAAGAAAGCAACTGCCTTGGATGGTAAGTACATCGACAGCGGGGCATTGTGGGAACCATTTTATCCGACAGAACGGATAGAAGCCTCATTCTTCCGTGTGGCAACAGCCATCCCGACCGTTCGGGTGGCCGATGTCGAATATAACCTGAAACAACACATCGACCTCATACGCAAAGCACATGCCGAGGGGGTACAACTTCTGGTTTTCCCCGAGCTCTCGTTGACAGGCTACACCTGTGCCGACCTCTTCCACCACGAACCATTGCTGGAAGCGGCCAAGATGGCATTGATGCACCTGGCCGATGCCACCAAGGGCATCGACATGGCCGTGGCGGTGGGTGCACCCCTCTCCTACGGCAACCGGCTCTACAACTGCGCCGTCCTGCTGGGCGACGGAGTCATCGTCGGCGTTGTGCCCAAGATATATTTGCCCAACTACAACGAGTTCTACGAAGCCCGTTGGTTTGCCTCGGGCGCCGAAGTGACCGACGGCAGTTGGATGGAGTTCTCGATGACCGACCGCAAGGGCAAACGCACACAGCAACGTGTCCGCTTCGGCAAAGACCTGCTCTTCGACTTCGAGGGCACCACGTTGGGTATCGAGATATGCGAGGACCTTTGGGTGCCCGCTGCCCCCTCCAACCGCATGGCACTGGCTGGGGCTCAGGTCATTGCCAACCTCTCCTGCTCGGACGAGGTGTTGGGCAAGCACGCCTACCTGCGCCGGATGATTGAGGCGCAATCGGGACGACTGGTGTGTGCCTACGTCTATGCTTCGGCCGGATTTGGCGAGTCATCGACCGACCTGGTCTTTGCCGGCAAGGGACTGATTGCCGAAAATGGCACCCTGTTGGGCGAGAGCGAGCGTTTCCAGATGGAGTCGCACCTCCTGATTCGCGACATCGACGTGGAGAAACTCAAGGTGCTGCGTCGCACGCAGACCACCTTCACCGACGTGCTCCGTCCGGCGGCGGGTCCGAACAACGACTATCACAGCGAGTATTACTCGCACGCCATGCCCCGTGTGGGTGGGTACCAACTGATTCAGTTGAGCCGTCTCACGGCGCCCGACTTTGCCCAGAAGTTGTATCGACATATTGCTCCACGACCCTTCGTACCCAGTTCGGACGATGACATGGAGGCCCGTTGCTCGGAGATATTCAACATCCAGGTGCAGGGATTGGCTACCCGCCTCAACCATATCCAGGCCAAGACGGCCGTGGTGGGCATTTCGGGCGGATTGGACAGCACCCTTGCCCTGCTCGTCACGGTACGTGCCTTCGACAAGTTAGGTTGGAGCCGCGACCGCATCATCGGCATCACCATGCCGGGCTTCGGCACCAGTAACCGCACCTACAACAACAGCCTGGGACTGATGAAAGCGTTGGGCATCACCATACGCGAGATAAGCATCAAGGATGCCGTCAACCTGCACTTCAAGGACCTGGGCATCGACAGCAGCGTGCACGACGTGACCTACGAGAACTGCCAGGCACGCGAACGCACACAGATATTGATGGATGTGTCGAACCAGACCGGCGGCATCGTCATCGGCACAGGTGACCTTTCGGAACTCTGTCTGGGATGGTGCACTTACAACGGTGACCACATGTCGATGTATGCCGTCAACGTCAGCATCCCCAAGACGTTGGTCAAGTATCTGGTCAAGTACGTCGCCCTCAAACTGCAAGCCGACGGTGCGGCCACGACGGTCAAGAAGGGGGAGCGCTCCGCCTCGGAGATTCTGTTGGACATCATCGACACCCCGATCAGCCCCGAACTCATCCCGACCGACGAGAAAGGCGACATCGCCCAAAAGACCGAAGACCTGGTGGGACCCTACGAGTTGCACGACTTCTTCCTCTACCACTTCTTCCGCTTCGGAGCATCGCCCGACAAGATTTTCCTCTTGGCACGCAAGGCCTTCCAGGACGAGGAGTATGCCAACCAACGCGATGCCTCGTACGACGACGAGACCATCCGCAAGTGGTTGAAGACCTTCTGCCGCCGCTTCTTCCAGCAGCAGTTCAAGCGCTCTTGTCTGCCCGATGGACCGAAGGTGGGTACCGTAAGCATCTCTCCACGAGGCGACTGGCGTATGCCGAGCGACGCGTGGTCGAGCCTGTGGATGGAGTGACGATGAAAAAACCTCAAGATAAACCTTAAACATTAACCAAATAAATAATGACAGTATCTGAATTGAAAGCCTCCCTGTCGGAGGAGAAGATAAACGCTATCAAGAGTATCTTGACCAAGAAAGAAAAAGTAACCGACGAGGAATTCCAAACCCTCCGTGACTATATCAATACATCGGCCCAGGCATTGGGCGAAGACCAGATTGCAGAACCCTTGCGCTATCTCTCGGCATCGTTGGGAGGACTGCGTGGCAAGGATTTGTTGGCAGTCATCGGCGATGGCTTCAACCCCGACCTCTTTGAGGAGTGGAACAACCTGTTGGAGACTCCGTTCTTCACCTACCGCGAGTTGCCGAACTGCCGTCTCTACGACTTGCACACCCATACGCGCGAATCGTTCCGCAAAGAGATGGGCGACAACAACTTACGCGCCTGTGCCAGCGACTTGGGTTACTACATGTTGGAGCACTTGGAGACTGGCGACTTGGTGCGCGACGTACAAATCACCCACATGCTTCTGGACGGCGGCGAGACGGCTGCCGTGGCAGAATATGTCAGCCAGGTACGACATGGTGCGTTGCGAAGGAGAGAAAATCAACCTCCCTAAATTGCTGTTGCTCTTTGTGGCCGATTGCCACAACCTGATTGGACAAGTCGAGACGCAAAAGACTGTAAACGAGCGTTTTGCTGTCCGCGTCGAGGAGCAGATTCAACAGGGACGCAACGACATCACCGTCTTCTTGGGTCTGTTCCGTCTCCGTCTGGCACAGAATGCCCGACTCCGTCGTGAGGAGCAAGAGGCACAGCAGACTTTCATTGCTGCCATGAACTACCTCATGCCACCTTTGCAGCAGGCCGACCCGCTCACCATCACGCAAGCTCAGGTGGATCAATATTGGACTGCCCTCAAGATTTGTCAGGAAATGGCTCAGCCTAAGGCCATTGCGCTGTTCTTTGAGGCCATCATCAAAGTGGAACAGGCTCAGACGCAGGACACCAACCGCAGCGAAGAGGAACGCGGTGCCATTGCCGAAAACATCATCGGACAGCATATCGACATGGCCAAGCTCTACTACGCCTTCCCGAAGGAGTTGCAAGAGCAGTTCACTAACTACTCGGAACCTACCATCGCCCTCATCAAGGCCTTCCTGAAGAGCGACGAAGAGGCTGAAAAGAAAGAGGAAACCCCATCGGAGAACGACGACAATCTGGAGATGACCGCCAAGTTGGGTTCCTACTATCAGGTGTTGGGCGAACTGAGTGACCAGTTGGGTCGTCACGACGAGGCCTACGATGCTCTGGTGGAAGCACAGATTCAACAGATGCGCGTCGTCGGCATGTTGCAGAAGAGGGAAGGCGACAAGATGTCACCCAACGCCTTGCTGCAACGTCTCGGACTGTCGGTCACCAATCACATGCTGGCTGGCCACTACCGTGAGAAAAAGTCTCAGCACGACCTGTCGGTGGTCCTGACAGCCAACCTCAACCTGGCTTTGGAATGCCTGCAAGCCTTTCCACGCGATGGTCGTGTCATCCATTTTGCCATCAACGCTGCCCTCGAATTGGGCGACATGCAACACCGCACAGGCGGTCTGTTGGCCGAATGTGGCACCTACGAAAAGGTCATCCGCCACTTCGTCTCGTTGAACAACATCCGCATTGACGGACAGTTGTGTCAGGACATTGCCAACATCCACACGAAATGTGGTCAGGTGCAGGTGGACGAGAAGATCCGCCGCTTCGGTGATGGCGTCCGTAACTTGGACATTGCCAAGCGGTTATGGACTTCGTTGGCACAAAATACCAAGAACCCCGAGTTCCAGAAGAATGCCGACTTTGTCACCAAACTCATTGAGAAATTCAAGAAATAAAAGGAAGGCCGTCGATTTGCAAATCAACGACCTCACTGAATGAACTATCCCCCTCCGAGTCGTGACTCGAAGGGGGATTGTTTATTGGATGACCGTAGAACCCGTAATGGGTTCAAACAGAGAGACGATTACTTCGCCATCTCGACACGGCGCCAAACCTCTTGGTTCCATTCGGAACTACCTGGGGTATTGGTTTCGACACCGAACTTGTAGTAGAGCGTGATGGTGTTCTCGTCGGGCATATTGTAGCGCACATAACTGTCGTGACCGTTGAGTTCGGGTACGTCGAAACAGCTCTCGATATGCTCAATCTGCATGGTATCGCACTGCAAGGTATAAGTTCCATAGTGCAGAATCTTGGTATCCTGCGCACCCGTTGCCTCGTCGCGAACCACCTCCATGAGGAAGTAATTGCCGTTGGGCATGATACACTTATACTTGGTCTTCGGCACCTGCGTGCGGAATTCCAGGTTACCCTCATCATCCAGCACCTCGTTGATGTCCATCTGTTGCCAGAGTCCAACGATATTGGTGGACTCGATGAGATGGAACTTATGGGGCACCGCCTCTTCGGATTCCTTCTGGGCACAGGAACTAACAGCAGCGGCGGCCACGACAAAAGCGATAAGGGAAGTCAATTTCTTCATAGTCTAATAGGTTAAGGTATAAATAATAAGAGTAATTGGCACGATTGAACCAGCAGGTGAGACAGCATCCTCACGGGAGGCATCTGTTTTAGCCTGGAATGCCACGCGGATAAAAGGGCGGCAATACGTTGCAAAGATATATCTTTATTCAACATTTTCGCCTTTTTATCTCTAAAAAATAATAAATTGATGAGTTTTTGGTGAAAACATACCCATTTTACGCCAAAAATGATTATCTTTGCGCGTATTTATATACTCTAAGTCAGAACAACAATAAAAATAATCAATAAAAAGTTTAAGAAGATGGCAAACGTAGAATTTAAGTACGCCCCCATGTTCCAACTCGGCAAGGACGAGACCGAATACCGCCTCCTCACCAAGGAGGGTGTCACCGTCAGCGAGTTCGAGGGCAAAGAGATAGTCAAGGTGTCGAAAGAGGCACTGACCCTGTTGGCTCAAGAGGCCTTCCATGACGTAGAGTTCAAACTCCGCCGCGAACACAATGAGATGGTTGCCAAGATCTTGCGCGACCCAGAGGCATCGGAGAACGACAAGTATGTAGCCCTCCAGTTCCTGCGCAATGCCGAAACGGCCGTCAAGGGCATCCTGCCTTTCTGCCAGGACACGGGTACCGCCATCATCCACGGCGAGAAGGGTCAGCAGATCTGGACCGGCTTCGAGGACGAAGAGGCTTTGAGCCGTGGTGTGTTCAACACTTTCACTCAGGACAATCTGCGCTACAGCCAGAACGCACCTATCAACATGTACGACGAGAAGAACACCAAGTGCAACCTCCCTGCTCAGATTGACATCGAGGCTGTTGAGGGTGCAGAATATCGTTTCGTCATGGTTGCCAAGGGTGGCGGATCGGCCAACAAGACTTACTTCTACCCAATGACCAAGGCCACTATCCAGAACGAGGGCACGTTGCTCCCATTCCTGGTTGAGGAAATGAAGCACCTCGGCACCGCTGCCTGTCCTCCTTATCACATTGCTTTCGTCATCGGCGGCACATCGGCCGAGAAGAACCTGCTGACTGTCAAGTTGGCCAGCATCAAGTATTATGACAGCCTGCCTACGACGGGTGACGAGACCGGTCGCGCCTTCCGTGACATCGACCTGGAGCAGAAACTCCTGAAAGAGGCTTACAAGATTGGTTTGGGTGCACAGTTCGGCGGCAAGTATCTGGCACACGACATCCGCGTGATCCGTCTGCCACGTCACGGTGCCTCTTGCCCTATCGGCATGGGCGTCAGCTGTTCGGCCGACCGCAACATCAAGGCCAAGATCAACAAGGACGGTATCTGGTTGGAGAAGATGGACGAGAACCCAACCGAACTCATTCCAGAGGAACTCCGTAAGCCAGGCGAAGGTGGCAAGGGCGTAGAAATTGACCTCGACAAGGGCATTGACGCCGTTCGCAAGGAACTCTCGAAGTACCCTGTATCGACCCGTGTCAACCTGAAGGGTACCATCATCGTGGCTCGTGACATCGCACATGCCAAGTTGAAGGCTCGTCTGGATGCAGGCGAGGGTCTGCCACAATATTTCAAGGATTATCCCGTGCTCTATGCAGGTCCTGCCAAGACTCCAGAAGGTTATCCTTGCGGTTCGATGGGCCCAACCACAGCCAACCGTATGGACCCATACGTTGATGAGTTCCAGGCCAATGGCGCCAGCCTCGTGATGATTGCCAAAGGCAACCGCACGCAACAGGTGACCGACGCTTGCAAAAAGCACGGTGGTTTCTACCTCGGCACCATCGGCGGCGTAGCTGCTGTCCTCTCGCAGAGCAGCATCAAGAGCATCGAGTGTGTCGAATATCCTGAACTCGGCATGGAGGCCGTTTGGAAGATCACCGTTGAGAACTTCCCTGCTTTCATCCTCGTCGATGATAAGGGCAACGACTTCTTCAAGCAGTTGAAGCCTAATCCGAATTGCTCCATCTTGAAATAAATTTTGGAACGCGGATTTAACAGATTAAACGGATTAGAACGGATTTTATATAAATAATTTCAACTCCGTTTAATCCATTAAATCCGCGTTCAATAGAAAGCAAAATAGTATTAGAACACGGACGAAACGAGTTAAGTTATCTATTGTTTGAACGCGGATCTAACTGATTAAACGGATTAGAACAGATTTCATATAATTTTTTCGGCATCCGTTTAATCTGTAAATACGTTCAATAGAAAGTAAAATATTATTTGAACACGGATGAAACGAGTTAAGCTATCATTGTTTGAACGCGGATCTAACTGATTAAACGGATTAGAACAGATTTCGTATAAATTTTTCAACATCCGTTTAATCTGTAAAGTACGTGCAATATGAGATAGTAAAGAAAAATTAATTTTCTATCTGCGGAAATCCGTTAAATCCGTTAAATCCGCGTTCTAAAAAAAAGGATTTGCATTCAAATACCGACATCTCATGGACTTGTTAAAGATTCCAGATTCAGATGATCTTCTGTTGAAAGAGTTAACAGATGATATCATCAAGAGTTATTATAAAGTGTACAACACTCTTGGTTACGGTTTTCTGGAACAGGTCTATCAAAATGCATTGTATTTTGAACTATTGAAAAAGCATCAATGTCGACCACAAGCTGAGATTGATGTTTTCTACGAAGGACAAGTAGTTGGCAAATACCGAGCAGACATAATCGTTGATGATAAAGTGATTTTGGAATTGAAAGCAGCCGAAGAAATATCTGAAGCGCATGCGTCACAACTCCTAAATTACCTCAAAGCGACAAAAATAGAAGTTGGTTTGCTACTTAACTTTGGGAAAATCCCAGAAATCAAGAGAAAGGTATTTGAAAACAAATACAAATAAATAAGCAACATTAGAAAGCGAATGATGCAAATATAACAGGTTGAAACCAATCCTTCCACAATAATCCGATTAATCTGGGTTCTGGGATGGTGGATGAACATGAAATTTTATCAGCGTAAATCTGTTTAATCCGTTAAATCCGCGTTCTAATAAAATAAGCGCACATACAAAACAACATGAGAATTGAATTTGGCAAGCACGTTAGCGTAAGTTATAAATTGACAGGTTGGGAGGCGCCAGAGAATCCCGAAACCGAAGTAGAAATTGAAGAAATCGAAGAGACCAAGCCAGAGAAGCCTTTCCAGTTCATCTTTGGTGTCGGCCAACTGATTGCAGGCTTCGAAAAGAACATTGAGGGAATGGAAGAAGGCGGCAGCTTCGACTTTACCCTCAGCCCAGCAGAAGCCTATGGCGAATACAAGGAAGAGGAGGTACATCACGTCTCTATTCCGATGAAGGAGTTGAAGCAAGGCGGTTTCCCTATGCAGCTTTGCAAGGTGGGCAGCGAACTCCCTCTCCAGAACCAGAATGGCGAAATCATGCAGAGCGAAATCATTGAGGTGAAACAAGATGAGGTAATCTGCAAAATTGATTTCAATGCTCCATTGGCAGGCATGACCCTCCGCTTTGAAGGTAAGGTACTGGAGGTGCGCGATGCCACCGAAGAGGACAAGAAAGAATACATGAAACAAATGACTGGCGAGGTCTCTTGCCACTGCGGCGGCGGTTGTCACGGCGGCGATTGCAACAACTGCGAAGGCGGTTGTCACGGTGAAGGAGGCTGCCACGGTGAAGGCGGTTGTCACGGTGAAGGTGAAGGCCACTGCCATGGCGAAGGTCATTGCCACAAACACTAAGACCGAATCTATCGTCACTTTCACTTCTTTTTCACTTCCCTTAAAAGCCCGTTCGGAAAGATGAACACCTTTGGCAAACTCTTTACTCTGACCACCTATGGTGAAAGTCATGGTGTCGCTGTTGGCGGCATCATTGACGGTATGCCAGCTGGCATCGAAGTTGATGAAGCATTCCTGCAAGCCGAGATGGCACGTCGCAAACCAGGACAATCGGCCATCACCACCGACCGTAAGGAGGAGGATCATGTGGAACTGCTGTCGGGCATCTTCGAGGGCAAGACCACAGGCACGCCCATCGGTTTTGAGGTACGCAACAACAACCAACATTCGCAGGACTACGAGAATATCCGCAACCTGTATCGTCCCAGTCATGCCGACTTCACCTACACCCAGAAATATGGGCTTCGTGACCACCGTGGCGGAGGTCGCAGTTCGGCACGCGAGACATTGAGCCGTGTGGTAGGAGGTGCATTTGCCAAGATGGCGTTGCGCACCCAAGGCATTCAGGTGCAAGCCTTTACGTCGCAAGTCGGCAATCTTGTTTTGCCCGGATTCTATTCCGACTATGACTTGGCCGAAGCCGAGCGGAATGCGGTACGTTGTCCCGACCCGACGTTGGCAGCCCAGATGGAGCAACTCATCAAGGAGGTGAAAGCCGAGGGCGACACCATCGGTGGCGTGGTGACCTGCGTCATCAAGAATGTGCCCGTCGGACTGGGCGAACCCTGTTTCGACAAACTCCATGCGGCATTAGGACAAGCCATGTTGAGCATCAATGCCTGTAAAGGTTTCGACTACGGCTTGGGCTTTGCCGACTGTGGTCGACGTGGATCGGAAATGATTGACACGTTTGTCCGTGAAGGCAACAAGATTACGACCCTCAGCAACCATAGCGGTGGCATCCAGGGTGGTATCTCCAACGGCCAGGACATCTATTTCCGTTGCGCGTTCAAACCTGTCGCTACCTTGCTCCAAGAAGTCGAGACTGTCACCTTAGACGGAGAAGCCACGACGTTGAAAGCACGTGGTCGTCATGACCCTTGTGTCCTGCCCCGCGCCGTACCCGTCGTCGAAGCAATGGCCGCCATGGTCGTACTCGACTTTCTGTTGATGAACAATGCCCGTCTCTGAACAACGTTCCCGACTTCGTCATGTCATTGGCTATGAACCACATAACAAAGTTTCGCACACTTATCGTCAGCATAAGTATCGTTCTGTTATGCTCTGCCTGTCACCATCATGACAAGGTGAAGTATAGCACATCGAGCGAGCATACCTTGTTGGTTTATATGATTGGTGACGACCGAATCCTCAACTCGTACGTTGAACCCAATCTGGCACAGATGCGACGCGCCCTACAGGAGAGTGAAACGCCGTTGAACTTGGTCATTTACCGTGACAACTGGACGAGCAAGAACAACCTGCCTCAACTCTATCAACTCAAAAGGCGCGCCAACAGCAATCGAACCGACACTATCTTTATAAAAAAATGGGACAAAGATGTCGATTCCACCGACCCAGCAATGATGAAAGAGGTGGTCAAGCTCACCTTTTCCAAGTTCGACACACCCATCAAGGGAATCGAGATTTGGAGTCATGGTCTCTCCTGGATACCCTCCAATGAGTTTCAAGGAGATACGGGGACAAGGGCTATTTCCTATATCGGCAATGACGACAACCACAAGTCTGACCTGTGGAACGTCAGCAAGGCCTTGCAGCAATCGGGGGTTCATTTCGACTATATGTTGTTCGATGCCTGTCACATGGCAACTGCCGAAGTGGCTTACGAGTTTCGGAACGTCACCGACTATATCCTTGCCTCCCCGATTGAGATTGCCGCAGAAGGGTTTCCTTACAGGTCGATGTACCAATCCCTTTCTACCATCCAGTCGAAAGAGCAATTGGAGACAGGATTGACCGCCGCCTTTTTAGACTATAAGAATGTCTATAAAGACAATGGAGCGTTCAGTCTGTTGCGTACCGACGGGTTCGAGGCACTTCTCGCCGCCTGTCACGACTTAGAAGCGCAATGTTCCTCCACCCTGAAGGATTGGCAAGACAACCCGAGTTCGCACCAATCGGCCATACAGCAATACGGCCGAGTCAAGGAATTCCTTTATTTGTTCTACGACGTGGAAGATTGGAGCCAACAACTCTGCCAAGAAAGCAACAATGGGTCACAAGATGCCGTCCTCCAAGCGCTGCGAAATTGCGTTGTAGAAACTTACCACAGTCCGAGTTTCGTTGCAAATGGCGGTACACTTTACATCTACCGCAGTTGCGGATTGGCGATGAGCATCCCCCAGTTCTGGAGTCTCTCCAGTCAAAAAAAATTGGACGAAGCCTACAGCCTCATCCAGTGGAACCTATAACGTCTAAGTTATTAAGGGGTTCTAGAATATCTAGATATAGAACTTATAAAAACTGGTTTAAAAACAAAAAAGGGTAAGCTCTCCATATCGCGCCGCTACAACCTCACGCCCTTGCTACGGTCAAGTCCTGGGGGATTAGAGGGAGCATGCCGTATGGCACTTACCCGGCCGCAAAGGTAGTAATAAAAACCGAGATAACCAACAAAAGAGATTGAAAATTTGCAACAATTCGGCAAATAAAGCCGTTTTTGGCATATTGGATAAACGAAAACAAGACTTAAAACAATGACAATCGACGAAAGAGTAGCCAGCATCAAGGCCTCCAGACAGTACATGATGAAGGTCGCTTTGCCCTTAGGCATCTGGTTCTACATAGAATATATGTTATTGATTCAATCGTTCTTTTCGCCAGCCGTGACCATTCTTCGCGTCCCGCTCATGGCGACCCTCCCCCTCCTCCTTTATTGGATAGTGAGGACCATGCGGAAACGGTTCTTTGATGGCGTTCGTTTTCACACTTTCCACGGGTGGTTCTTCTGCGTCAACATCATGTTCTTTGCTGGACTGATTGATGCGTTTGGCGTATTGATCTATAACAAATACGTCTCGCCCGACAACCTCATCACCATCCACAACGCCGCCGTTGCCCAGTTCCGCGACATCCAAAGCTTCCTCGACAGCAGTCCAGAGATGAAGCAAGGATTTGGACCTAAGCTACTTAGTTTCTTCAACGAGAATGCCAAAGTGCTCGAAGAAACCCCAATCCCAACAGCGGTGGAGGCCGCACTGAAGCAGTTATCCGACGATATCTTCAGCGGCATGTTCTGGGGCGTACCGTTGGGCCTACTTCTTCGCCGGAAGATAGAAGAACCCCATCAACCCGCAGCTTGATATCCGCCAACGCAATCACATCGACAACAAAATAAACATATAATATAAGCAAGAAGCATCCCCCGTATGCTCCTTTCCAACAACAACCATGGACATTTCAGTTATCGTACCCCTTTATAACGAGGCCGAGTCCCTGCCCGAGTTGGCAGAATGGATTGACCGCGTCATGACCGAGAATAAATTCACCTACGAAGTCATCTTCTGCAACGATGGTTCGACCGACAACAGTTGGCAGGTAATCAAGGAGTTGCACCAAAAATATCCCGACATGCACGGTATGTCGTTCCGCACCAATCATGGCAAGAGTCCAGCCCTCCACGTCGGATTCGGCATGGCCAAAGGCGACGTGGTCATCACCATGGATGCCGACTTGCAGGATTCGCCCGACGAGATACCAGGCCTCTATCACATGATCAAGGAGGAGGGCTACGACCTCGTAAGCGGCTGGAAAAAAAAGCGTTACGACCCGCTCTCCAAGACCATCCCTACCAAACTCTTCAATGCCACCGTTCGCAAGGCATCGGGTATTCACAACCTGCACGACTTCAACTGCGGACTGAAAGCCTACAAGGGAGAAGTGGTCAAGCACATTGAACTCTATGGTGACATGCACCGCTACATCCCTTGGTTGGCCAAGAACGCCGGCTACAAGAAGATAGGCGAAAAAGTGGTCCAACACCAGGCACGCAAATATGGCAAGACCAAGTTCGGTTTGGACCGCTTTGTCAATGGTTATCTGGACCTTATCACCCTTTGGTTCCTCAACCGTTTCGGGCAGAAGCCGATGCTTATCTTTGGTCTGTGGGGCACCTTTATCTTCCTTATCGGTCTGTTGGCAGTCTGCTTCATCGTTGCCCACAAGGCCTATGTCCTCTACACCGCAGGGCATGGCACCCTCATCACCAATATGCCGGCCTTCTATATTGCATTGACTTGCATGTTGTTAGGCAGCCAACTCTTTGTTGCCGGCTTCCTCGGCGAACTCATTTCGCGCACTGCGCAAGAACGTAATAAATATGACATTGCAGAGACTCTCTGACCTATATCGCCCGTTCCGTCTGTTGGGAGGCATCCTTCTCCTCACCACGCTGTTGTCCAGTTGTGGCAACAATGGCTGTGAGGAGACCCGCGAGTCGGTCCTTTTGGTGCAACTCAAACCGACCCGTGGACTCTCGCTCTACTCCCTCTCGGCGTGGGGCATCACCGCCGAGGGCGACTCCATCCCTATGCTGAGCAACGTCTCGTCACCCACCGAAGCCGAATTCACCTTGCAGCCCGACACCACCTTCACCCAGATTCAGTTGCACTGCATCGTCAACGACACCGGCGAATACGAGACTTTCGACAATACCCTCAACATCCGCTACCGGCACTACCCCTACTTCCTCGACATGGAATGTGGGTGCGCCATCTTCTACGACGTAGATTCCGTCTGGGTGTCGGGCGCTCTGTTCCAACAAGTTAAGCTCAAAAATGCACATATCACCAATGAGGAGAACGTCAACATCATCCTGGAGTATTAAGGCAATGCGCTGGACGATGTTGAGTCTCTTGCTCCTCTCGTCTCTGCCACTCCATGCACAGGGAAACAGCATTCCCACCAACTCCGAAGTGCAGGAAGCACAATTGGCCAACCAGTGGGCAGAAGAATTGCCCGATGGTGTCAAGTACCGCTACCCGCTTCTGAATGGCATGAGCGTGTCGTTCAACCTTTTCCCGCCCCTCATCCAACTCTTCGGCAAGGGGTATTGCAACTACGAAGGCACCCTGACCCTCGACCTCCATCACCGGTTCTTCCCGCAGTTCACGGCTGGCGCAGGTTATTGTGATGCCAAGAGCAAGGACATCGGCTACGAGGTGGACGATACGCATTTCCAGGGACTTCGCTACCACAGCAAAATGCGCCCGTTCTTCCGCACGGGCATGCTCTTCAACTTCAACTACAATGACATCAAGCCCAACGACTTCTACGGCGCACTGATCCGTTTCGGCTATGCCTACAGCAAGGCCGATGTCACCAACCTCAGTTACACCGACGCCAACTGGGGCTACGTCGGCCCCCTCGAGGTGAAGGACCTCAAGTTCCATTCCATCTGGATGGAGGTGGGCGGCTTCATCAAAGTACAGGTAACCAACCACTTCTCGATGGGTTGGGACTTGGCCTACAAGCCGTTCCTGCACCGAGGCAAAGACGAACACGGCAAACCCTACTTCGTTCCCGGCTATGGTGTGGCCAACAGCAAGTTCGGGTTTGGTTTCCACCTCTATTATGACCTCAACCGCAAGTAACAAAGCATGATGAAAAGACGAATCTATACCCTTTGCATCCTCGGCCTCTGCCTCCTCGGTTATGTCCGTTGGCACCACCGTTCCCAAGAGGCAGGCTCTCCCGCCGACGGCACCTACCAGAAGTTGCAAGGCTCTGTTTTCCATACGTTTTACCACATCTCCTATCAAGGCGACATCGACTATCGCACCGCCATCGACTCCCTCTTCAAGGCATTCGACGGCAGTCTCTCTATGTTCAACGACACCTCCATCATCAGCCGAATGAACCGCAACGATGCATCGGTCATCGCCAACGACTATTTCCGCAACGTCTTCAACAAAGCTTGCTATGTCTCCGACCGCACGCACGGAGCCTTCGACATCACCGTCGCGCCGTTGGTCAACCTCTGGGGTTTCGGCTTCAAGAACAGCGACAAAGTCACTCCCCAAGCCGTCGATAGCATTCTCCAATTCGTTGGATATCAAGGCGTCACGTTAGACGAAACCGGTCACCTTCACAAGAAAGATGCTCGCACCATTCTGGATGCCTCCAGCATTGCCAAGGGCTACATGAGCGACATTGTTGGAGACTTCCTGTATGCCAACGGAGTACAGAACTATATGGTCGAGATAGGCGGCGAGATTGCCTTGCGCGGTGTCAATCCTTCGGGCCGACCCTGGACCGTCGGCATTGCCCGTCCCGTGGCAGACTCCCTTCAACAGGATCATGGCTATCAAGCCTATCTCAGTCTCTCCGCAGGCGGATTGGCCACCTCGGGCAACTACCGTAACTTCTACGAGAAAGGGGGCAAGCGCTATGCCCATACCATCGACCCCAAAACGGGTTATCCCATCCAGCGCGACGTCCTCTCGGCCACGGTCATTGCGCCCGACTGCATGACCGCCGATGCCTTTGCCACCGCCTTCATGGTGTTGGGCAAGGACAGTGCCCTTCGGGTCATGGAGCGTGAACCCAACGTCGAAGGCTATCTCATCATCCCCTCTGCCTCCGACTCTACCCAGCTCGAAGTTGTCTATTCCGCTGGCTTCGAGCAATATCTCAAGACGGAGTAACCGTTCACGATATATAGAACCAACAAACCATGTGGGTGTGCCTGAATAAGACACACCCACTATTTTTTGCCATAACCGCAAATATCCACCAGCGACTCCGAAACGAAAACATCGCTTATTTATGCGGCACCCTATACTGGGTCGAAGAAATCGCACTTTGAAATTTTCCTCTGCCCGATGCCCCCCTCTCCTTATCACCCGGCGTTCTCCCCCTTGAGTTCAACAGTTCTTTCAATCGACCTTCTGCCTTTTTCCTCCCTTTTAAAGGTAGCAAGAAGGCAGAAACAAAGCGGTATGTCTATCGAAGGTCAACGGAAGGATAAGAGGGACATAAGAGGAGCAAAAAAGGTGCATAAGGAGGTCCCGACTACGTCGCAAAAAGGTGTCAATCGACGCACAATAGACACAAAAAAGTCCCTTCGGTGAACAAAGGGACTTTCGTGGAGTGAAATCGAAGAAGTGGTTGTCGGAGGGCTTAGCCGATTTCCAACTTAAAGGTGTTGATCAAGTCCGAGATGGCCTGATTGGAGGACATCATGTCCTGAATCTTCTCGCGGGGAGAGAAGGCTCGCTTGGTTGCCTCTTCCTCACTCACTTCATAGTTAATCGTGATGTGGGTATTCGAGACCCGCTGTTGGATATATCGGAGAATATCCATTCGGTGAGCCTCAAGAATCTCCTGCTGGGTTTCGCTGGCCAGTGTCACAACGTATTGCGTACCCTCTACCTGCTGCGGCAGATGCCCAGCCATGACATTATTCAGGAGCTTCTCGGCTGGGTTGGTACTGATGTATTCTTTCCATGCGCGCCGAAGCGCGTCAGGTTGTACGGGTTCGTTCATCTCCTGCACCTGCTGGTTAGGGGCGGCACTCGTTGGAGCCGCACCCGCTTGCTGAGGCATGGTGCGGATAGAGGTGAGTCGGACTCCGCCTGGGTGGGCCGAGAATCGGTCGGCACCCGTGCCCAAGCGTTGTGGCTGTGGGGCAGGTTGTGGTGCTGGCTGAGGTGCAGGTGCCTGTTGCACAGGACGTTGCGGTGCCACAGGTTGGGGTTGTGGAGCCACGGGACGTGGAGCAGGTTGCGGAGCGGGTTGTGTATAAGCCGGTTGAGCAGGACACTGTGGTGCTGCCGGTGCGGGCTGAGGTGCCGGTGCTACGGCATTGGGCAACGTGGCAGGATGCAACAGTTGGCAGATCTTGACGATGGCCAACTCCACGCTGAGACGTTTGTTGCGCGAATTGCGATAGTTGAAATCGCAGTCGGAAGCAATCTGGAGACTCTGGTAGAGGAAGGCGGGCGGACACTTGACTGCCTGTTGCTGGTAGCGCATGGCAACGTCCTGACCGGCTTCGACCAACGAGAGGGTGGCAGGATCCTGACTGACCATGAGGTCGCGGAAATGGCTTGCCCAACCGCCGATAAAGATCTGAGCGTCAAAGCCTTTGCGTATCACCTCGTCCAACAGCATAAGGGCGGCCGGGACGTTGCCCGACAGAGCGTCATCGGTGATGCGGAAGAAGATGTCGTAATCGAGGATATTGAGGTTGTCGATAGTGGCCTGACGGGTGACGTGTCCGTCGGTGAACGAGACAATCTGGTCGAAGACCGAGAGGGCATCGCGCATACCGCCATCGGCCTTACGGGCAATGACTTGCAGGGCCTGAGGTTCGGCCTCGATGCCCTCCTCGGTGGCAATGCGTTGCAACTGGTCGGCAATGTCCTGCACCGTAATGCGCTGGAAGTCGTAGGTCTGACAACGGCTCAGGATGGTAGGCAGGATTTTCTGCTTCTCGGTGGTACAGAGCACGAAGATGGCATGATGGGGCGGTTCCTCCAACGTCTTGAGGAAGGCGTTGAAAGCCGCCGTCGAGAGCATGTGCACCTCGTCGATGATGAAGACCTTGTACTGACCAATCTGCGGTGGAACCTGCACCTGGTCTATCAGTTCGCGGATGTTATCGACCGAGTTGTTCGAAGCGGCATCCAACTCATAGACGTTGAAGGAACGTTGCTCATCGAACGACTTGCAGCTCTCACATTCACCGCAGGCCTCGCCTTCGGGGGTGAGATGCTGGCAGTTGATGGTCTTGGCAAAGATGCGTGCACAAGTGGTCTTGCCCACACCGCGCGGACCGCAGAAGAGGTAGGCATGTGCCAACTTCCCGCTGGTGACAGCATTCTTCAACGTCTGCACCAAAGCCCGCTGACCCACGACGGTCTTGAAACTTTGCGGACGATATTTTCGGGCACTGACTATATAATCGGACATAGCAGTTGTATATTAAGGTTCAGTTATTTCTTTTTTGAGGTTCCAGACACTCTGCCTTGCAAAGCTTCGATATCTAGTTCTAAACGTATTACAACCAGGCTATAAGCAGGAGCATCAAAGGTAACCGGATAACGTGTCATATCGAACTCGAAAGGCTTCGGCTCTACCCTTGTATCCGACAAATCGCCAGTCAAAACGGTTGCTTCTTTATATCGATAACCACCTACGCGGCCAGTATATTCAACATGACAATTGACCGGCAAATAATTGACAAACTTCAAAATCAAATCGCCTGTAACGGGATCCTTGACGACACTGCTGCCAATGCGCTTACGGACCTGAGGGTTAGGCCCCCACAACTGCACTTGCGACGGCAGGTAAGTGGTACCGGAGTTTTGACCGAAAAGCTTCTGCACCTGGTAGCCCGTAGTGAGTTTCACCTCGTTGTTGTTGAAGTAAATCAAGTCGGGATTCCACTGCGTGTGCTTCTCTTTGGCAAAGAGCGGGGCATAACTGGTCATCGAGACAATATCTGCATTGCGCTCCACGGAACAGAGGTAAAGAGCCTCGCTCAATGCTGTCTCCAGACAGTTCTTGCGACCCGAAATGTGGCTGGCATACTCGCCAAGATAGACTTTGGTCGAGGGTTTGCCATTATAAGTGCGGGCATAACGGTCGTAGAAATCCTGGTTGTTGATAAACCAACCTGGTGAGTTATAGTAGTGTTCATCAACATGCTCCAACTCCAACTCACGCGCCAGGCGCCAACCATATTCATAGTCCGAGCCCTCCCAGAATGGACCGACCGTGCCGACCACTTCGATCTCGGGATATTTCTCTTTGACGGCCTTGCAAATCATCTTGTATCGCTCGGTGAAGACATCGCTGATGAGGTCTTCGTTGCCGATGCCTATCATGGTGAGTCCGAAAGGTTTAGGATGTCCTGCCTCGGCGCGCATCTTCGCCCACTTGGAGGTCTTTGGGTCGCCATTGGCCCACTCCACAAGGTCGAGTACATCCTGCACATATTCGTCCATCTGGTCCATCGGGATGCCGCCTTGTTGACCAGCACCTCCCACACTGGAGTTCTGACAAGGTACGCCGGCGGCCAAAACGGGCAACGGGAGGGCACCTAAGTCCTCGCAGAGTTGGAAATATTCGTAATAGCCCAAACCTACGGTCTGGTGATAGTGCCAGATGTTCCAGTTCGGTTTGCGGGCTTCGAGAGGTCCGATGGTATTCTTCCAACGGTACATATTGTCGATGCCGTTGCCATGACTGGCACAACCTCCAGGAAAACGTACGAACTTAGGTTTCAAGGCCAAAAGGGCTTCGGCCAAGTCCCGGCGCATGCCATTCTCGCGCCCCTTGAAGGTGTCGAAGGGGAAGAGACTGACCATGTCCAACTGATAGGTGCCAGGAGCGGCAGGGATAAGTTTCAAGACCGCATCGGGGACATCGGCAGTAGCCTTGAGCGTAGCAGTGACCTTTTTCCAGTTCTGTCCCTTGGGCAAAGAAACTTGGGTAGAGGCTACCACCTTGCCCTCCTTGCTGACCAACTGGACCTTGACCGAAGTGGTCTTTCCTTCGGGCACTCGTCCGAACAGGGAGAACCGATATTTGGCTCCTGCCTTGACAGGAATACCCTCCCAACCTAAGTTGGAAATCTCGGCAGACTCCTGCCCTGCAACGAACGAAAGGTAGTGTGGATTATTCTCGTGTATTGGATTGTCGGTCAATATCTTAGCTTCGCCGCCCTTGAACTGCCACCAAGAGGTCGATTCCCAACCCTTGCCATCCATGGAATTGTACTCAAAGTCGCGATTCTGCACCAATTCGGCATAGAGGCCACCATCGGCGGCATAGTTGATATCCTCGAAGAAGATACCGATCAGTTTGTCCGAGATAGCTTTCTGTCCTTCTGTAGAGACCTCAATCTTCACTGTCTGGGGAGCAAGGTTCTTGAAGCGACCTTTCAAGTCGTCGACAGCACGCTCCGAGTGAATTGCACTCCGTTGAGCCTGAATGAGTTGCGCCTCCGACAGATGATGTACCACGCTCCATGCCACACGATGCTTCTGACCTTGCACGACTCCGCTGAAGTCGAGCATCAAGGTACAAGTATCGGGCATAACAATAGGTTGCGGCAATTGGGCAATCGGCAAGTAATCCTGTGGTTTCCAAAGTACTAAGTCCGCACTTTGCGTCACTGCCAAGACGGGATCTTGCTCATTAACGCGCCAACGAGCCTCCCACCGTTGCTCCTTTGGATTATAACCGATGCGTGGGTCAAGCATACGTTTCTGAGGTCCCCAAGTGCCATAGTCACTCTTGACGGGAGCCCATTCTGGACCGATTTCGTGCCAAGTGACCTGGTCTGTACTCCAGGCAAAATGCAAGCCGTTTCGACCTCCATTCTTTTGGGTGGCATAGGAGAAAAGCCAAGCGCTATCGGCCTGGGAAGTAGGTACTTGCGCCGACAAAGTGGTCATGCCTGCAAGCAGAGAAAGTAACACGTTGATTGTTTTCATTTATCGTTTAGATTTAAAAAATTCCTGTAACAAAGAGAGACATTCGGCCTCCAAGACACCACTCTGCACTTGCGTCTTGGGGTGCAAGGCTTTAGGTGCATAGAGTTGATAACCGCGACGGGGTTCCGGGGCACCATACACGACGCGCGAACATTGACTCCACCCCAACGCTCCGGCACACATCACGCAGGGCTCCAAAGTGACATACAAGGTGCAGTCTTGCAGATACTTACCCCCCAGCGACTCGCTGGCTGCCGTGATGGCCTGCATCTCGGCATGCGCTGTCACGTCGTGCAACGTCTCCGTGAGGTTGTGTCCCCGCCCGATGATTCGGTCGCGGCACACCACCACAGCTCCAATAGGAATCTCGCCTGCATCGAGTGCAGCATGAGCCTCCTTCAATGCCTCGCGCATATATATCTCGTCATGTGCCATAAACAATTGAAAGTCATATCTTTAGAAATCCATATTCATAAACTTTCGGCTCAATCTTCTTGGCCAATGCCTTTAGGGACGCGCGCAACTGACCGATGAGCGCGGTGTAGGTCTCGTCGGTGCTGTCAGGATTCATCTGTTGCTTGCCCGACGCCAAGGTCTTCACTCCCTGGAAACACAGGCGGATGTCGTAGAATGACGCATTAGAATGTTCTCTTGCTATTGGCTGCGCGTGATAATATTTCCATAATTCACGCCCTGCATCCATCACAGCGGTGGCTTCGGGCGAGAATTTTATGGCCAATGGCTCTTGCGCAGCCTTTTGTGGTGTTTCGCCATCCGCTGTAGCAAATAAGTCTCCATCCGTCGGTGTGTTTGTAGCCAATGCTCCTGTCGGACGCTTGCCTCGCAGGAAGTCGCTCATAAAGTGACTATCAAATTTCTCCTGCGCATTGACTTCCTCTTCCGTGAATGGGATCCAATGATTGATTCCATGCTCGCTGCTGATGCGATTCTGCCCATGAAAAAGCGTATAGACAAGACAATCCGTCTGAAATTCCGCATCCGTCTTCCAACCATCGTTCGGGAAAAGGAACTGGTCACGGTCATTCAGCCAAGTGGCTTCGATGCACTGCCGAACAGCAAGATAAATTGCTATTTCTGTAAAATTTTTAGTGGTAACGGCCGTTCCACGAGGGTGTGGAAGTTGATTCTTGTCATTGATTACATAATTGTAATTATTATGCTGGAAATCTGCGCCAATCGCATACATAAAACCAATAGAGAATTCTCCAATACGATTTCTTGTAGTTATAATCCAATCGTTAATAGACTTTTTCTCTGTTTCTAATTCAAGAGATTGTGTTTTAACGAATGTACCATTTTCATCATAAACATCGGTCTTTGTTCCTACAAATAATTCTTTTTCAGCGCAATTCCAAATAAAAAAACCTATAGGGAATTTTCCTTTAACATTATCAAAAGTATCTGCTGGAACTAAAAAAGATTTTTTCAATTTTGCTTGAAAAATATTTCTAAATTCCGCAAAATTTGGAGCTTGTAAAATTTTAGTCTTGGAAAATTCTGCTAAAATACATTCCGGAATTTCACAATAGACTCTAATAAAAAATTGGGCAAAAAGTTCTCTTCCTGCAATACCAATTTTATCTATATACTTTGAATATGTTCTATGCAAGACTGCAACATCGGTTTTATTTACTCCCGCACCTGTAATAGTATCTTTACTTGCTGCCTCCGCATACGGCGGATTGATGTAAATCACCAATTTCTTCCTCTTTTCAGGGTCGTTGATGATGTCCTGCAACGATTGTGGACATTTTGAGAAATCGTCGTTCAAGAAATCAAACTGGAACACATGACTATCAAGCAAGTTCGCACCATTCTTGATACGCTCCTTCATCACATCGACATCTTGCTGGTCAAGAGTCGAGGCATAAATATTATACTTGTTAGACAAACCGTTCAAAAGATTACCCGTACCTGCGCAGCAATCCCACACTACATATTCATCCTGCCAATTGTCGCCCAATTCTTTTGCTAAATACTGCTGAGACTTCTCCACCCAAATCTGAGGCGTGAAGAAAGCGCCCTTGCGCTCGCGAATGTCCTGCGGCACAAGCAAATCAAGTCGCTCTACAATATAGTTCCAATATTCGTTCTGAGGAGGTCGCTTATAATGCTTCCAGAAGTCTGTATAGTTCTGTAATCCTTTAGACTTGAATCCGAATCGGTAGGAAATGACCATCCCAAGACCATCCTTACGCACCATCTCGTAAGGTTGCTTATCGTTTGAGTGGAACTTAATGTAAAAATCTTGATTAACTATCTTGTCATCTGTGATTTCAGTTGTTCCATTGTCATCAATGTTGAGTTCGGCGAGAAAGAAATCACGGTCGTAGATTGCATACTCCTTTTTCAACAAATCCCAGTCTGCATCAATCTGAGGCATGACGTGCCGACGCCAGCGCTGATAGACGAAGATGAAGTTGTTTTTATTGATAAGGGTGCGCCGCAAACTACCAGAAAGCGCAAAATTGGTCTTGACGAAATGTCGCAGTTCAGAGGCATCGTCCATGAAGTTGAAACAATAGACTTTGTCGGGGTCGATGGACTGGCGTACACTTTGAACGGTCTTTTCGTCTATGGCCGACGGGGTTTGCGTCCAATTGAAATCGTTCAACTGGTAGATATCAAGGATGTCATGGTATTCAATGAAAGCAATTTTCTCATTATCAAAACAGCCAATGAAGCGAGGCGGCACATGGTCGAAAGCATCAGCCTTGATGGTGACGATGAGCTGCGCCAACATGCGGTAGATGTCGGTGGGTTGTTGCTTGGCCTCTGCCCAAAGCAAATAATCGTCATCGAACTGAATGCTATCTGCTGAACGCCTAATCTTGACAGCGAAATCGATGCGTCCAATGATGTCGGTGCAATCGAACTTACTGAACCAGTCAGCAGCAACCTTCAGTTTGAGCGATTCCTCGCGAATATTTTCATAATGTGCCATATGCTATGATATGAAGATTCATTTTTCCTCGGTGTCCAATACTTTTGGTTGAATATAATCCAATGCCTTGTTCCTCGAGATTACAGAATGGCCAAGACGACGTTCCATGGTCTGACGGGCATCGCGGGCAACGTCTCCACCCTCTTGTGCGATACGCTTGCTTTCTTCCAGCGTCTGGGGGTTCGACTGTCGGGAATATTCGGTAGTTGCGACTTCAGCAAGAGTATTCAATGCGAGTTCTATGTTGGTCATATTATCTCGCAGGTTCTGCTTCGTGAGTCCCTTATACTGTTTATATTCGCCAGTGGTCATGCCACTCCAAGCCTTGGTCAGTATGTTGGTGAGGATAGCGAAATCCCTCTGCTCGTGGATACCTGAACGATGCCATTCGTCGGTAAGCTCCTTGCGCATTTCTATCGAACGCATCCGCTCATTGATCCACTTGTCGCTGTAGCCTTGACGGCGGTAGTCCTCAACCGCCATCTGGAAGGTCAATTCGGGATCAATCATCTGGTCAACACGCTGCGATCCGACCTCGGCAAGCCATTGTTTGATGGGTTCTGCCTTTTTGGACGGAATGGACTGAATGAGGCGGAAAATTCCCTCTAAATCAGCGACATCAGTCATGCGCTGTTTGCCATCGGCAGCCGGCAATTTCAACTGGTGACAATTTGTCACCGTTTCATTTCCTTCCTCACAAAGTCGCTGTTTAAGCTTATTCCAATACTTTCGTGCCGTCTGATAGTCAACACTATCGGTCAACACTTGTACTATATCCACTACCGAGAAATAGTACTTTTCCTGCTCCGCATCCCACACGATGCGGACTTTCTTTCCCTCAAAGAGCTGAACTGCAAAGTTTTCGTTCATAGTGTTATTATTCTAGTTCTCTCAGAAAAGAGCATATTTGAAGTGTCCTTAATAGTTTCAGCCAACTACTCTCCCTCCCCATGACGGGGGAGGGTTGAGGAGAGGGTCATTACTCCTTCGTCACGCCGCAAGGCAGGACAAACTTCACCTCCTTGAAAACATAGACACGCAAGTGGCCGTCTTGATCCAACAGACGGAGCGGACCCATCGACTCCACTCCTTCTATCTTAGCATGAAAAGCCTCCCCAGTCTTGGCATCCACATAAGGATGATATCCCTCCCCACGATAGAGGTTTCGGACAAAATCTGCATGGATTCGATTTTGCACCAAATCGGGATAAGCACACAGCGCTTCATAATCCGACAGGATATGTCCCACCACGCTATCCAGAAGGGGTTCGAGGTCCAACTTCTTACCACATTGCAACTTGATGCTGGTCGGATTGGGAGCATTGCCCACCCACTTCTCTTGGTTCACATTGAGGCCGATGCCTATCACACTATAGGCCAAATTCATGCCCTGCAACTGGTTCTCGATG
>CACYQQ010000017.1 GCA_902776605.1 uncultured Bacteroidales bacterium
AGGTACAAAATCAAGACCGTTCGCACTTAAAATCTCTGCAACTAACTATATTTCAATTATTTCAAAGAACAATTAGCGATTTTTAGTGGACACTAGTGAGTGGAGATAAAAGATTTCAAACAGATACTGGTATCTGTAATAGTTGTCGACAAGTGTTAGATTGGATCAAGAATGAGGGCGTTTTTCCTTGTTCTTTGCAAGAACAGATGAAAACGTTAATCAACGCAGAAGAAGATTTTATAGATATACGTCAAAAGTCTTTAGTAGAGTTGAAGTTATCGGAATTTAGTACAGTCCTTAATAGGATATCAGGCGTACCAGGATATGTTAAAAGAAGTTTTCATCGATGTAGTTCGGTTTGTAATGAAGGGTCGCATTATTTAGATACAATCAAACTGATTAAAGATAATCGTGTTCCATATCTGAATATTTCTCTTGTCTATGACTTGTTGAATATTCTTTATTGGTGTGCCACCTTAAACGAAGAAGATTATGTTTAATAATGAAATAGCACCATTGAAAGAGGGCTTGATGCCTTGGGTGGGTAATGATCCTTTCGTCTTAATCTTAGGCACATTGCCTGGCGACGAGTCTATCGAGACTGGCATGTATTACCAGAACCCTTCAAATCGATTTTGGAGTATTATGTATAGTTTGTTTGATGGAGATTCCAAGGAGGATAGAAGAACATTTATAACATCGCATCATATTGCTCTTTGGGATTGTTTCAAGTCTGCGAGACGATTTAGCTCTGCGGATAAGGACATTGTGGTGGGAAGTGAGACTCCTAATGATATTATTGCCTTCTTGCACAAATATCCCACAATAAAGACCATCATAACAAATGGCTCATCGAAGAATCCGAAAAAGGGTTATTCTACTGTTTCGGCATTTAAGAAATACTTTGGTGAACTTCTGTATGACAAGAGTTATAATATTATTTCGTTGCATCAAACCTCAAGAAGTAATGAACGTTATGGCATTACGTTCGAGCAGAAATTGCAAGAATGGGAAATTGTTAAACAGATAATTGAAAAGCAGTTATAATCTATGTCATTCAAGAAGATACTATTCCCCGATTCACGGAAATCGCTTCTGCTGAGTAATTTGTGACTATCTTAATCTTCGAAATGTATGATAAGAAAAGTAACCGAAAAGGATATTCCCCAGGTGCTGGAACTGCTGCATCAGGTGAACATGGTGCACTACGAAATCCGACCTGACCTATTCAAGCCTCACACTACGAAATATAGTGCCGAGGAGTTGACGATGTTGTTTCGCGACGAGAGCAAGCCTGTGTTCGTGTTCGACGACGGTGGGGTGCAGGGCTATGCTTTTTGCCAGGTATCGGAGGTGAAGGACCACCTGCTCTTGCAGGACAATAAGATGCTGTACATCGACGACATCTGCGTCGATGAAAAGGCGCGCGGCAAGCACGTCGGCAAGGCTTTGTTCGACCATGTAAAGGAGTATGCGCAGACCATTGGTTGTCACCACATTACGCTGAATGTATGGGAGGGCAATGAACCTGCCTTGTGCTTCTACCAGAACATGGGGATGCAGGTGCAGAAGACCACGATGGAAATTATCTTATAACCGATTTGTATGAAGAAAGTGCGTATTACCGCGATGCGTCGGTCGGTCTATCCCGACTTGATGGAGAAGTTCGAGAACCCTATCGAACATGCTTGTGAGGTACAGATAGGACAGGAGTGGATATCGGTCAATGCCGAGCGACCCGAGGGCTTCTGTGGCGCGGCGTGGGAGGGGCTTCGACCTTTCGTCGAGAAACTGGCTCGCGGAGAAGGTAACTTCTATGATGGTTGGATGAAGAATCCGATGAGCGCCATGCTGAGTTGCAACGACGGCTTCCGTCCAGTCAGCTATTACGTGGAGGTCGTTGAATGAGGTGTGTTTATCGCGACTTTTTCCAGAATTTAAGCTTAACCGTTTTGAATATGAAGAATCTCTTAACCTGTTTATTGGCTGCCTTGGGACTGACTACAGCGTGCGGCCAGAAGAATTACGAGGATGTCGATACGGAGGGTTTCGCCGCCCTTATTGCACAGCCAGAGGTGGTGGTGCTCGATGTCCGGACGTCGGAGGAGTATTTGGAAGGTCATCTTGCAGAGGCTCTTCTGATTGATGTCAAAGGGGAGGACTTTTTGGATAAGGCGCGAAAAGCTTTGCCCAAAGATAAGACGATTGCTATTTATTGTCGGAGTGGCCGGCGGTCGGCTCATGCTGCCGAAATGCTTGCTGCTGAGGGGTTTAAGGTGGTCAACCTGAAGGGTGGTATCTTGGCTTGGCAGGCAGAACAGCGACCTGTCGTACAGGAATGAATTTTAGGGAGTTAATGGGAGTTATAAGGAGTTAACCGACTGTGCCAGTGGAGTTAACGGACGGATGCTTTTGTGACTCATTGTAGTATCGTCCGTTAACTACTTGAGCGAAACGATAACTCCTTTTAACTCCCATTAACTTCTCTCAAGTTTCGAAAGTTGTAATACTTGCGAAACTTGGGGTGTCTCTTTTTCCCTACTTTTGGGTATTGCTTCGTGCTCCAATTACCAGTATCTTTGCGCTTTAAATGATTCAAGTTTTATAAGATGACTATACTCGCTGTCGGATTGCTTATCCCCTTGTTGGGCACGATGTTAGGTTCCTCTTTCGTCTTTTTGATGATGGAGGAGATGTCTGTGCGTCTGCAAAAGTCGTTGCTAGGATTCGCGTCGGGCGTGATGGTTGCAGCTTCCGTCTGGTCGCTCCTTATCCCAGCCATGGAGATGGAGGCTCATCGAGGGGTGTGGTCGGTGTTGCCTGCTTCCGTCGGTTTCCTGTTGGGCATCGCTTTCCTTTTGCTCATCGACGAACTGACTCCGCACTTGCATATCGGCACCGATAAACCCGAAGGATTGCGAGCTCACCTGTCTCGGACGGCGATGTTGGCATTGGCTGTCACCATCCACAACTTGCCCGAGGGCATGGCGGTAGGTGTGGTCTTTGCCGGTGCCGACCAGGGTGCCGCCAACATCTCTTTGGACAGTGCCATTGCCGTCTCGGTCGGCATTGCCATACAGAATATCCCGGAGGGGGCAATCATATCCATGCCCATGCGGGCGGCGGGCAACTCGCGTGGTAAGTCGTTTCTGCTTGGCACCCTCAGCGGAGTGGTCGAACCCATCGGTGCGTTGGCGGTAATTCTGTTGGCCTCAATGTTATTGCCGGCCCTCCCATATCTTCTTGCTTTTGCGGCAGGGGCGATGTTCTATGTCGTTGTAGAAGAGCTTATTCCCGAGGCTTCCAATGGTCAACATTCCAACCTCAGCACCATTGGTTTCGCCATCGGTTTTGTCTTGATGATGGTACTGGATGTGGTGATGGGATAGCCGATTGTCTTAGTGTGTTTTTTTTTTGAGTCAATGTTAGCAAAACCTTAGACAAAAACAGAACAATACAGAAAAATTGTTCTCTAACATGAAATAATCTTTCAATTATCAGAACTTTTAGTGTCACATAGGTGTGATTTTAGATAAAATTTGCTTAAATTACGCGCGAAACAATATTTTTATGCCTTTTTCTCAATAAAAATGTGTACTTTTGCAAGGTAAAAAGAGATTTCATATAAAATGGAATTAAAGACTCTGATAGCAGAATGTACTGCATACGATTTCAAGGTGATGCTTGAAGATAAGAGGCCTAAGAGTTGGCTGAAGAGCGTAAGCGCTTTTACCAATGGCTTAGGTGGCTCCCTTTTCTTTGGCATTGATAATGATGGCATCGTCAAAGGTCTTGATGATGTGCAGCATGTTTGCGAAGCTATCAGTAGTAAGATTCGTGATTACATGGATCCCCTGCCAGAGGTGGAGATGATTCCGCATGATATAGATGGCTTGCATATCTTACAACTAAAAGTCAATGCAGGGCATTAACCCCATATTACTACGTTGGAGATGGTCAGCGAATAGCATTTGTCCGAGTTGGTGATGAAAGTCTTCCTGCCACGGCAGAGCAAATGGTACGCTTGGTACTGAAAGGTTCCAACAAAACTTTTGATTCCCTTCGCACAGACTATCAAGCAGAGGACTATTCCTTTACGATATTGGCGAACTCGTTCAAAGACCGCACCAAACAAGAATGGGACAAGAAATATCTCTTGTCGTTTGGACTGGTAACTGGCACAGGGAACCTTACGAATGCAGGCGCACTGTTTGCCGATGATTGCCCACTCTGGCAATCCCGTCTTTATTGTACCCGATGGGATGGAACGGAAAAGGGCGATGCCATCAACGATGCGGAGTTTACAGGCAATGTTCTTATGCTGCTTCGTGAAGCCATGAACTTTGTAAAGTCAAACACTAAGAGAGGCTGGGAGAAACTACCTGATGGAAGAAAGAACAAACCAGAGTATGCGGAACGTGCAGTTCTTGAAGCAATGGTAAACCACTTTATCCATCGTGACTATACTGTGATGGGCAGTGAAGTGCATCTTGATATTTACGATGACCGCCTCACAGTCACATCTCCAGGCGGAATGTACAATGGTATGCTGATTCAAGATTTAGACATCGCAGACGTTTCTTCTGAAAGGCGCAATCCCATACTTGCAAACGTGATGGCTCAACTTGACTATATGGAGAAACGAGGTAGCGGACTTACACGTATCTGCAATGAGACCAAAGCACTAGATGGATATAAGGAAGAACTGAAACCGGTATTCAAGTCAACTCCAACTCAATTTCAGACCATCATTTTTGCCTCTTCCGACACCCCGAATGTCGGAGACGTGTCGGAGACGAAACTCACTGAGCGTCAACGGAAAATACTCAATCTCATTAGAGAGTCTCCGACAATCACCGGCAAACAAATGTCGGAGATCTTGTCGGTGAGCCAACGCACCATCGAACGTGACCTTTCTGCTTTACAGAAAATTGGTGTTTTGAAACATGAAGGCAAGGACAATGATGGAGTGTGGGTAATTCTATTGTATTTGTAAAGGATATGGAAGAAAGAATTGCCTTTCGTGAGGAATTGTTTGACACTTGTACCCTTTATGTCCCGTCTGGAACACGGTGGGCTTACCGTCATCATCCAGTCTTCGGGAAGTTCAAGAACATCGTAACTGAATAATAACCAGATTATAATATGGCTGTCTCAAGATGCGCCAAATGCGAGACTGTTTCGCTTGATGGATTATTATAACAAAGTAGTAATCAGAGTTTAATGATGAAGGAGCCGCCGTAAGCTGAACGGCGCATAAGGTCAGGAATGAGAGGTCGGTAAACGGAAAGTAGGAGGTAAACACGAATCACAGGTGTTTGCCTCCTACTCGATTTTTGGGGGGTCCTATCCAGGAGAAGTTTCCTTTTTATTCCAACGTCGCGGTGAGAGACAGGATATTTTCTACTTCCGCGTCGGGCCAGACCTTGAGGAGGTAGTTGCCCGAGTCGGGGAAGAGGAAGGCACATTCGGTGATGGCGAACTCCTTGACGTTGTTTGATGCCCAGGTGATGTCGGGCATACCATCCTCGTTTTCCAACGGGAGGTGAACAAGGTAGTTCTGGTCCAACAGCGAGAAGTGCAGGCGCAGTTGCGGAGCGGGGTAGCAACTGGCAAAACGGACTGCTAACGAGAGTTGGTAAGTGTGCTGAGGGTCAATGGGATAACGTGGCGTTGCGTGCTCCTCGACGTGAATAGGGAAATATAATGTGTCGGCCGGTGTCCAACCCGAAGAATGGACATCGGCCGAATAATCATATACCTGACCCTTATTGCACGCCGCCAGCAGGATTGTTGTTGCCAGCAGGAGCAGCTTTCGGCTGTTTCGGTGCTTTGGGCTTGGGGTTAGCATTGTTGGCAGGAGCATTGCCTTTCTTACCTTTCGCATGTTTGTTGTTTTTGCGACGACGGTCGAAGCGGTTCAACGCCTCGTCGCCAACGCCATCGGTGAATTGAGGAATCTCCTCCACTTCACCTTGTTCCAGTTGCAGTTTCTCGGGCTTCTGACCATGCTTGTTCATGTCGATGACCTCGAGAGCACGTTTCCGCGAGATAGTCACGAGGTTGAACGGACCATCCTTCGACGTGCTGTAGGTGATGGTCTGTGCCAATATGTCGGCCTTGAAATAGTAATAGTCCGAATTGAGTGTCTGGAGCACAATCTCCTTCGATGGCAGTTTCTTGCTGCACTCCATGTAGCAATCCACCTCGAAGTTCATACAGCACTTCAGCTTGGCACATTGTCCCGCTAACTTCTGCGGATTGAGCGAGAGGTCCTGAAAGCGTGCAGCTGCTGTGCCGACACTCTGGAACTTGGTGAGCCACTTGGCGCAACACAGTTCACGACCGCAAGGTCCGATGCCGCCGATACGACCTGCCTCCTGACGGGCGCCAATCTGCTTCATCTCGATACGCACCTTGAAGGCCTCGGCCAACACCTTAATGAGTTGGCGGAAGTCAACACGTCCGTCGGCAATATAATAGAAGATAGCCTTCTGACCATCGCCCTGATACTCCACATCGCCGATTTTCATCTCCAACCCGAGGTCCTGAGCAATCTGTCGGCTGCGTATCATGGTCTCGTGCTCCTTGGCTTTTGCCTCTTCGTAACGGGCCAAGTCGGCTTCACGGGCGATGCGGAAGACCTTCTTGACGGCTTCCGGGTCGTCGAAGTGGAAGCCGGTCTTCTTCATCTGCATGTGAACCAGGTAACCGGTCAACGTGACCTCGCCGATGTCGTGACCCGGATTGCCCTCCACCGCCACCCAGTCGCCAGGGTGCAAGTCGAGTCCGTCCTTGTTCAAGTAATAGCCCTTGCGGGTGTTCTTGAACTGGACTTCGACGTACGGCCATTGTTGCAGCAATTCCGGAGCGTCGGCCAACCAGTCGGTTACCATCAACGGTTTGTTACTTCGCATAGCTTACAGCACGGGTTTCACGAATCACGGTAATCTTGACCTGACCAGGGTAGGTCATCTCCTTCTGGATCTTGGTAGCGATATCGGTCGAGAGCTGTTCAGCCTCAGCGTCATTGATCTTGTCGGCGCCGACGATGACACGGAGTTCACGACCTGCCTGGATGGCGTAGGTCTTCTGTACACCTGGGTATGACTGAGCCAAGTTCTCCAAGTCGTTGAGGCGCTTGATGTAAGCCTCGACAATCTCACGGCGAGCACCTGGACGGGCACCCGAGATGGCATCACAAATCTGTACG
This sequence comes from uncultured Bacteroidales bacterium, assembly GCA_902776605.1. Taxonomy (GTDB): domain Bacteria; phylum Bacteroidota; class Bacteroidia; order Bacteroidales; family UBA3663; genus Liminaster. The sequence goes on from CACYQQ010000017.1 coordinate 7,214, forward strand.
ATAGGAGCGATGTCCGACGTCATCTCGCACTCCTCGTGGTGGGCGGCGATGGCATTGACGATATCTGGCTTCTCGTGATACTCTTCGGCAATCTTGGCACCCAGCGCTGCGTGTGGCAATTCCGGTTCGTCGTCCGGCACCTTACCAATATCGTGCAACAGACCGGCGCGACGCGCTTTCTTGACGTTCAAGCCCAACTCGGCAGCCATGATGGCACAGAGGTTTGCCGTCTCGCGAGCGTGCTGTAATAGGTTCTGGCCGTAGCTGGAACGATACTTCATCTTGCCAATCATACGGATCAGTTCCGGGTGCAAACCGTGTACGCCCATGTCGATGGCCGTACGCTTGCCCGTTTCGATGATCTCTTCCTCCAACTGCTTGCGCACCTTGGCAACCACCTCCTCGATGCGGGCCGGGTGAATACGTCCGTCCAGTACCAACTGGTGCAGGGCCAGACGGGCCACCTCACGACGTACGGGGTCGTAGCAAGAGAGGACGATGGCCTCCGGTGTGTCATCGACGATGATCTCGACACCCGTTGCAGCCTCCAGGGCGCGGATGTTACGACCTTCGCGGCCGATGATACGACCCTTCACTTCGTCCGAGTCGATGTGGAAGACCGTGACGGCATTCTCGACCGCAGTCTCCGATGCCACACGTTGTATGGTCTTGATGACGATGGCCTTAGCCTCTTTGTTGGCGGTCATGCGGGCGTCGTCCATAATCTCGTTGATGTAGCTGGCCGCCTCGGTGCGCGCCTCATCTTTCAGGCTCTCCACCAACTTGGTCTTGGCCTCGTCGGCACTCAGGCCGGCAATCTGTTCCAGCATCTTCCGGCCCTCCGCGATACGGGAGTCGGCCTCGCGGCTCTTCTGCTCAGCCAGTTCGATTTGGCGCTGCAACTGGTCCTGCGTCCGTTCGTTCTCGGCGATGCGGTTCTCCAGGTCTCGTTGCGTCTGTTGCGTCTGTTGCTGCATCTGGCGGATGCGCTGCTCGTTCTGCTGCAACTTCTGGTTGCGCTGGTTGGCCTGACGATCCAGGTCACTCTGCATGCGCGAGATCTTCTCCTTGGCCTCCAGGAGTTTCTTCTCCTTGAGGATGTTAGCGTCGCGCGCAGCTTCGTTCAAGGCCTTCTTGTAGGTCTTTTTCAGAACAAATGTCCAAATGTATACGGCTATACCGGCACCCACGAGGAGGCCAATAACCGCTGCTAAGATAATTGCGATATCCATAAGTATGTAAAAATAGGTTGAAAGTGTCCATTGCTCGATGCCATGGACGCAGAGAGAGATTGTGTGCGGGAAAAGGTTATCGGTTTTGGTTAAAGTCCTCCAGTTCGGCAGTGAGGGCCTGGATGGCCTCCTCCACTGGGGCTACGTTGGTGCTGCGACGCTGACGGATATAATGGGAAGCTATGTCCAATGCAGCAAACGAGAGCAGGTACTCTTCGGGCAACTGGGCGTCGCGGAACTTCGTTCGGTAAGCCGTCAGTCGTTCATTGATGAGGCGTGCGGCTTCTCTGTATATAGGCTCCTCGTCCGGATTGACGGTGAGAGGATGTTTGAATTCGCCTACCTGTATGTTGATATTTACTTTATCCATTGAGCCTTGATAAGCACAAATCTATCTCGCGTATCATAGCGAGGTATCGGTCGCGGAGTTTGGCAATCTCCTCGGGCGAGGCACCGGTGGCGGTTCCTGCTTGCAGACCGTTGTATTTTTCGGTAATCTCCTTGTTGGCATTTTCAAGTTCTTCGATGTGTGCTTGCTGTTCTTGCAGTTGCTGGCGGAGCGATGCGGCCTCCTGTTCGGCGCTGGTGCATCTTCTCTTCAACCATTCTACCTGAAAACGCAGACTTGCGAAAAGGTCAGCAAAACTCGTATCTCCAATCTTGGTAGTCATGTGGGGAATCAACAAAAAATCTGTACAAAGATAACGAGTTTTTCCATTTGCTGGTATTTTTATAAGTGTTTTTTAAGAAATTGACCGCATTTTTTCTAAAATTCCCAATTTGTATGCAAAAAATCGGTTCTTTTTGTTGCAAAATCGCCTTTCCCTGTTCCTATGCTGTCCGTTTCTACCGATGCCGTCGTCCGTCCTCCGACCCTCCTATCACCCACCATTGTCGTAACGGAGTTGCGTTCTTTTTTCGTTCTTTTTCCTTTCTTTTTTGGTTCTTTTTGCTTCTTTTCAAAGGGCGAGGGAAGACCGAAGGGTGACCGAAGGTAGTCCGAAGGGACAGAGCGACTGCGTAGGATGGAGATAGGAAGGGGGTGGAATAGAGGTCAGGAGGGGTTTTCGGCCTCCCGTTTTTTCTCTTGCATGTACTTGGTGGGTGGCATGCCGAACAGTTCCTTGAACTCGACGGTGAAGGTCGAGATGTTGGCGAACCCGACTTGCTCCGCCACCTCGGTGATGGAGCATTTCTTCTGTGCCAGAATCTCGGCAGCCTTGGTGAGGCGGATATTCTTGATGAATTTGGTGGGCGGTTGGTTGGTGAACTCCTTCACTTTCCGATACAGGTGCACGCGACTCATACCCGCCTCATCGGCCACCATCTCGATGGAGAGTTTCGGGTTGCTGATGTTCTGGTTCACCACGCGGATGATGCGTTCCATCATGCGTTCGTCGGGCGTCTTGGCCTCGGGCACGTCAATCTTGTCCGATGGCACCTGGAGGCCCGAGAAGTTGTTGCGGAGGCTGTCGCGGTTCTTGAGCAGGTTATAGACCGTGCCCTTGAGAATCTCGGTGATGAAGGGTTTGGTGATGAAGGCGTCGGCTCCCAGTTCGAGGCACTCCAGATGCGCCTCTTCCGAGGTCTTGGCGGTGAGTACGACGATGGGGATATGGTTGAGGCGCACGTTCTGCCGCACTTTCCGACACAGTTCCATGCCGTCCATGACGGGCATCATCAGGTCGGTGATGGTGAGGTCTGGCACCTGCCGGATGATGTCGGCCAGGGCTTCACGCCCATCGCTGAAGGAAGAGACTTTGCAGCTGTCGGCAAACTCCCGTTGCAGCAGGTTGCGGATGTCCTCGTTGTCCTCGACGATGACGATGCGTTTGTTGCAGAGCGAGGCATCGAGGGGGTGTTTGGTGTCCGACAGGAAAGCATCGGCCGAGAGACTCTCGAACGATGGCGCGTCGATGCTGGTGGAGAGGCTGCGTGCCTCGGTCAGTTCGTCGGGGTTGAGGTGGCTCTTGCCCAACGGGAGGATGACCTCGATGCAGGTGCCAGGACCCTGGGGATTGTCGGTCACGCTGATGGTGCCGTGGTGCAGTCGGACGAGCGAGGCGGTGAGGTGCAGGCCAATGCCTGTGCCCATGCGGCCCGCATCGGGGCGGAACTGATAGAAACGCTCGAAGATGTGCCTTTTCGCCTCGTCGGGGATGCCTTGGCCCGTATCGGTCACTGCGAGGGAGAACGCACCTTCGGCATATTTTTCGCTGGCGGGCAGGACGCGAAGGCGCACTTCGATGTTGCCGCCGGCGGGGGTGTGCTTGATGGAGTTGGAGAGGAGGTTGACAATCACTTTGTCGAAGTTGGCGGTGTCGATCCAGACTAATAAGTCCGTGCTCGTCTCGTTCACGACCTCCAGGTGCAGGTGTTGCATCTCGATGAGGTCGTGGGCGGTCTGGCACACATCGTTCACGTACTTGGCGATAGGCACTTGGCTGAAGCACAGTTTCATCTTGTTCTTGTCGATGCGGCGCAGGTCCATGAGTTGGTTGATGAGTCCGATGATGCGGTTGGCATTACGGTGCATCACTTCGTACGACTTGTGCCGCTCGGCGTCGTGGTCGTTTTCCGCCAGTTTCTGCAGTGGCGAGACAATCATCGTCATCGGGGTGCGGATCTCGTGAGCGATGTTGATGAAGAACTGAAGTTTGGCTTCATTCTCGGCCTGTTCCTGCACGTGGCGAGCAATCTTGCGGAGCACTTCTTTGCGCCGACGTACCTGAACGAAGATGAACACGCCGAGGCCGACGGCCAGTGCTATGTAGAGCAGGAAGGCCCACCAACGCAGGTACCAGGGCGCCAGGACGACAAACGAATAGGTGAAGAGCGGCGACTCGGTCTCGTTGATCACTGCCTTGCACGAGAAGAGATGCCGTCCGGTCGATAAGTGACTGAACGACACAGTGTTCTGCCCGGGGGAGAGTCGGCTCCAGGGGTCGTCGTCCAGGGTATAGACGTAGGTGGCCGACAGGGAGAGACTGATAGGTTGGGTGCCCATCGCGAACGAGAAGGAGTTGGCGTCGAACTCTGCCTTGTGGGTCAGGTGTACTGCCTGTCCGGCGACAGTGATGCCGACGATGCGTACCCGACAAGAGTCGCCCGTCTGCTGGATGCGGGCGGGGTCGAAACAGGTGAGGCCGTTGGTGCCACCGAACCAGAGGTGTCCGCGTTCGTCCTGCATCGAGGCATTCTTGTAGTATTCGTTGCATTGCAGACCATCCTGTAGGGTATAACAATAGAAACGGTCGGTCGCCTCGTTGTAGCACGCCAAGCCCAGGTTGGAACTGAGCCAAAGCAGACCGTCGCGGTCCAGTCGGACGGCGAAGACCATGTCGCTGGGCAATCCGTCTCGGGTGGTGAGACGACGATAAGCACCCGATTCGGGGTCGAACAAAATGAGGCCTTGCGATGTGCCCAACGCCAATCGGCCACCGGTGTAAGGGGTGATGCTGTAGATGATGTAGGTGCCAAGATCCTGTCGGTGCGGCAGTTCGGGTTGCTGCATGTCGATGGCCGTCAGACCGTTGTACGAACCGGCATAGAGGCGGTTCTTGGCGGAGTCGAAGTAGAGGCAGTTGACCCATCGGCAGGAGTCGCATTTAAATTCCTGTTGGAAAGACTGAGAGGACTCGTCGAAGACGAAGAGACCGGAGTTCATCGTGGCGGCCCAGATGCGTCCGCCGTTGTCTTCGGCAAAGTCATAGACGTTCATGGTCAGGGCGGCATTCTTGCCCTGTTGCAGGTAGTGACAACGGCCCGTCTGTTTGTTGACCCAACCACAACCTTGATTGTACGAACCGAACCAGAGACGTTGACGGGAGTCCTCGAACACCGACATCAGCGCCGAGGGAATGGTGTTGGGTTGTCCGGTATAGGGAAAGTGGCGTAGGGGCTGTCCGAGGGTGTCGATGGCATAGAGTCCGCCGTTGTCGGTGGCTACCCAGACTGCTCCGTCGTGGGTCTGCGTGAGCGAGGTTATACACTTGTCACCCACACAGTTATATTGCGTGGAGAGGGCACCCAGGTAGCGGAAAGGTTGAGGCTGCTGCGGTACCATGAGTAGTCCCTTCTGGTAGAGACCCAGCCAGAGGGTATGGTCGCTGCCGTAGTAGGCTACATGCACTTTTTGCGTGGTGGGGTCGGTCCGACCATCGTCAAAGAGGAGGGGAGCGATGTCGCCCGTCTGGTAGTCGTAGGTCATAAGTCCCTCATTGTCAGTGGCGATGAGCAGTCGTCCATCGGGACCGCAGGCAAGGTCGCACACCAGAATGTCGCTGTCGGCGGGGGCTCCCAGTCGTTCAAACTGCTCGCGTTGGTTGTCCCAGCGATAGAGACCGGGTGTCTGACCACCGAAGTAGAGGTTGCCGTCGGCACCCAGAGTCATGACGTTGTAGGGGGCAGGCTGTTCCTTGGTGTCGATGCGTTTCATGTCGCCCGGAGGGTCGAAGCGGTACATCTCTTTGTTGTGTCGGCTCAACCAGATGCGGCCTTGCCTGTCCTCCAGCATCTGTCCGGTGAGGGTGAAGCGGTCGGTGCAGAAATTGCGGCTCAGCCAAGGGGTGCCGTCGGGGTCCAGGTGTGCGGTGCAGGTGACGCTGCCACTCAACCAGATGTCGCCGTTGCTGAGTTGACGGATGTAGGAGACGTCGCCCACGGCGCGAGTGGTGTCGCGGAAGGTCGCCACGGCCGTAAAGTCGTCTGTCTCTGGTCGATATACCTGCAGTCCGGCGCGCGTTCCTACCAGTAGGTGATGTTGGTCATCTACAAATAACGCGCGCACGAAATTGTTCTGGAGCGAGTGAGGATTGTCGGCATCATATTGGTAGGTGGTGAACTTCGTGCCATCGAAGCGGCTGAGACCAAATTCGGTGGCCACCCAGAGATAGTTGTCTCCGTCTTCAATGATGTCTGTTATAAGTGTACTGGGCAAGGCATGACCCGTAGTGAATAGTCGGCAAGTTTGGGCATATACTCCTGTCGAAAGGAGGAGTGATGTCAGCACCGACAATAGTATATTCTTCATGTATAGGTGTGTTTGACGGGGCAAAGATACGGCTTTTCTTCCAACTGAGCAATAACGGGCGCGACTTTTTTGGTTTTCTAACTGTTTGATATCCAACGCTTGTAACAACACCTAAAAATCTTGTAACCGATTTTTGCCCGTTTCAAATTTGATGTAACGACAAAAAAGTAGGCCTGTTTTTTCTTTTCGTATCTTTGCCGCCGAAAAAGATTGGACACCTCCTGTCGGGGGAAGTGAAAAATGAAAAGTGAAAAGTGAAAAATGAAAAATCAGCTTCCCGAGTTCTTTTGCACCGAGGGACACTATTCAAAGGACATTTCTTAAATTAAATTATAATACAATGAATTTCAGTACAATCAAGACTTACATGGTGGGCGGAATGCTCTCAATGACCTGTCTGACGCTGCCAGCCTTGGCGCCTGAAGCGCAAGCTCAGACGCAGCAGGCACGACAGACACGTCTGGTCAAGGGTCGCGTCAATGATGCCATGGGACCTATGGTGGGTGCTACGGTGGTCGAGAAAGGCTCTACCTCCAACGGCGTTGTCACCGACGTGGATGGTAACTTCTCTATCTCGGTGGCTCCTGACGCTACGTTGGTCATCTCCTTCATTGGCTACGAACCGCAGGAGGTGTCGGCCTCGAAACAACCGTTGGAAGTGACCCTCCAGGAGGAACGGCAATCTATTGAAGAGGTGGTGGTCATCGGCTACGGCACGCAACGCAAGGAGAATGTGACGGGTTCGGTGGCCAACATCGGTGGCGAACGGCTCAACCAGGTGGCAGCCACCAATGTAGCCTACTCGTTGCAAGGTCGTGTCGCTGGTGTGAACATGCAACAGACCTCTTCTCAGCCGGGTGCCGAGATGCAGATACGCATCCGTGGTCAGCGTTCGCTCAATGCCAGCAACGACCCGCTTATCGTGTTGGACGGTATCCCCTTCATGGGTTCGCTGTCGGACATCAATCCTTCCGACATCAAGAGCATGGATATCCTCAAAGATGCCTCTGCCACAGCTATTTACGGTAGCCGAGGTGCCAATGGTGTCATCATCATCACGACGGTGAAAGGTGCCCAGGGGAGCAAGGCAAAAATCTCGTACAATGCCTATGTGGGGGTCAAGAAGGTCTTCCACAAGTACCCGATGATGAATGCCGAGAAGTATCAGAAGATGCGTGATTATGCCGGCCTCTACACCAATACATTGGACGAAGAGGAGGGCGTCGATACCGACTGGCAGGACCTCTTCTACAAGACTGGATTCACGCAGAGTCACGACATCAATGTGTCGGGCGGCACCAACGATGGTTGCTATAGCCTGGGCGGTGGTTACTATCATGACGAGTCGGTCCTGCCCACCCAAGGGTTCACCCGTTACAACCTGCACGCCAACTACGAGCAGGGAATTGGCAAGTGGTTCCGTTTGGGGTTGAGCAGCAACACCAACTTCCGCGAGACCACGGGTAGCGGTGTCGGGCTCTATGGTGTCCTTTCCAAGACCCCGATGATCAACCCTTACGACAGCGAAGGGAACTTGAAACGTACCGTCAACATGCCTCTCGACAATGGGCAGTATGTCTGGACCAAGGAGCGTCTGGAGGATATGGAAGATATCTATATGAACGAGACCAAAGGTTTCGGCAGTTACAACACCCTCTTTGTCGGGGTCAAGTGTCCGTGGGTCGAGGGTCTGAACTATCGCGTCAACGTCGGCCTCAACTTCAAGACCGACAAGTCGGGCTCCTTCACGGGTACGGGTATCGGGTCGAGCAATGCCAACGAACCGAACTCCGCCACGGTGTCTCAGTCCCTCAAGCGTAACTGGACGTTGGAGCATATCTTCAGTTACGACCGCCAGTGGGCCGACAAGCACAGCCTCAGTCTGACGGGACTCTATTCGGCCGAGGAGACTCGTTACGAACGCATCCGTGTGTCGGGACGCAGCATCCCCGAAGATGCTTTCCAATACTATCAGCTGGGTGCCGCCGAGTCGGATCTCAACGTCGATGCATCTCCCAACAACTACTGGCAGAGTGGATTGAAGTCGTGGATGGGACGTGCCATCTATACCTACGATGACAAGTACATGATCTCGGCTGCCTTACGTCAGGATGCCTCTTCCCGTTTGGCCAAAGGACACCAACGTCACACCTATCCCGCCGTTTCGGTAGGTTGGAATGCCAGCGAAGAGTCGTTTATGAACAATGTGGCGTGGTTGAGCCGACTCAAACTGCGTGTGGGCTATGGCGAGACCTCCAACCAGAGCATCGACCCCTATTCTACGCTCGGTGCCTTGAGCACAATTTATTATAACCATGGTGCCAACATGGCTACGGGTTATTATGTATCGACCCTGCCGAACCCCGAACTGGGTTGGGAGTACTCCACCACCTGGAACTACGGTATCGACTTCGCTTTCCTCGACAGCCGCATCTATGGTACCTTCGAGTACTATGTGCAACATACCAACGACCTCCTGCTCAGTGTCAAGTTGCCTACTCCGTCGGGTGTAAGCAGTTACATGGCCAATGTGGGTAAGACCGAGAACAAGGGCTTCGAACTCTCGCTCAACGGGGTGATTCTCGACAACCTCAATGGCTGGACCTGGGATGCCGGTATCAACCTCTATGCCAACCGCAACAAACTGGTGGCATTGGCTTCGGGTGCCGAGCGTGACGTCGAGAACCGTTGGTTTGTCGGTCATCCTATCGATGTCATCTACGACTTCAAGAAAGTGGGTCTCTGGCAGCCAGGCGAAGAGGAACTTCTCAATGTCCTGGAGCCGGGTGGCAATGTCGGTATGATCAAGGTGGAATATACGGGCGACTATGACGAAAACGGTGTGCCGACGCGGCAAATCAGTACCGATGACCGTCAGGTCATGGACATGGAACCCGACTTGATGGGCGGTTTCAACACTACGGTGTCCTACCGTCACTTCGACCTCACCGTGATTGGCGCCTTCCAATGCGGCGGTAAGTTGATCAGCACATTGCACTCGTCCAACGGTTATCTGAACATGCTCAATGGCCGACGCGGACAGATCGACGTGGACTATTGGACCGAAGATAACCTCGGCGCCAAGTATCCGAAACCCGGTGGATTGTCGGACAACGACAATCCGGTCTATGGGTCAACGCTCGGTTACTTCGATGCCGGCTATCTCAAGGTGCGCACCATCACGTTGGGCTACAACTTTGAGCATTTCAAGGCCATTCGCGACATGGGCATCAGCCGCCTGCGTCTCTACGCCTCGGTGCAGAACCCCTTCGTGCTCTTCTCTTCCTATACCGACGAGTGCGGACTGGACCCCGAGACCAATGCCACGAGTGCCTCCAGCAACTCCATGTCGGTCGCTATGGAGGGCTACAAAGGCGCTCACCAGATTCCCGTGATTGGTTACAACACCCCTTCTACCCGTAACTTCCTGTTGGGTCTGAATGTTACGTTCTGACCCCAGTATAATAAGTTTACTCCCCTTTGCTATGAAAAAGTTAATTTCAATATATACCTGCGCCCTCCTGACCTGCCTCTCGGCCGGTTGGTGGTGCGCCTGTGACGACACCCTCGATGAACAGCCCCGAAGCATGTTCGCGCCAGGTTTCTTCAAGACCGAAAAGGGTATTGACGGAGGTCTCACCTCGCTCTATGCCCATCTGCGTTACATGTATGGTAATGGCTATTACCTCAATATCTGCGAGACCGGCACCGACGAATATACCTATGGCGGCAGTGCCGACGAGAACTTCAAGGCGGCCGACCACTCGGATGCCGGTGTGCTCACGGCCGACAATTGCCGCGCCGACGTACTCTGGAACAATACGTTCAAGTTCATCAACACCGCCAGCGCCATCATCGAGAACGCCTCGGCTGCCGGTATGCCCGAGAGCAAGATTGCCGAGGCTCGTTTCTTCCGCGCCTTCGACTTCTTCCAACTGGTGCGCACCTTTGGCGGTGTGCCGATGGACTTCGGTTCGGGCATCCTCAAGTTCAACGAGACACCGTCGCGCACCTCGGTCCGCAACACCGTGCCCGAGGTCTATACCACTGCTGTCTTCCCCGACTTGGTCCGTGCCGTGAACGACCTGCCCGACGAACCTCGTACCACGGGTGCCGTCACCAAGACCGTTGCCCGAAAGTTCCTTGCCGAGGCCTATCTCACCTATGCCTGGTGGTTGGAGAACCCCAACAACGTACCTACCTATCCCGAGTGTTCCCGCCTTGATCCGGATGGTCATGACGCCGCCTGGTATTTCCAACAGGCCTACAACGTGGCGCTCGATGCTATCGAGAATCCCGGTCCTTACGGATTGGTCGATACCTACTATGAGGTGACCTCCTACCTCCATGACCGCAACAAGGAGATCTTGCTCTATGCCGACCATACCACCGAGAGTGCCAAGTACAGCGGCATGGACGAGAGTGGCGCCTCCTGGTCGTACGCCTCGGGTGCTGCGCCCGACAATTTCTCGGGCTGGATGTGCAACTGGAACTATCCGAACATCAAGATGCGTTGCAGCGAGGTGAACAAGAAGAACCTCATCAACCCTTGCGAGCGCGAAGCCACTCAGCCGTTGGGCCGTCCCTGGATTCGCATGGCTCCCTGCATCGATGCTATCGAGAACTTCGGTGAGAAGAGTCGCGACTCGCGTTACGATGCCACGTTCACCACGGTCTATCATGCCAACTGGCACTATGGCTCGAACCCCGACACCGCTTGGGTGCTCGGCACGCATGGCGAACACATCCTTCCGGGCGAGATTGTGCTCCGTTTCCTGGACGAGGTACCTGCCACGCCGGTCACCTATCCCGCCAAGAACAGTGCCGACGTCTCGTCGGTGGGTGGCGGTACGCTCGACGGCTACAAGGAGTTCGTCATCGACCCAGAAGCCATCAACCGCTTGCGCTATCCCTCTCTGTATAAGTTAGGTATGTACCCGTTGGAGACTCTCTCGTCCGAGGGCAAGCGTCAGTTGGGTTCGCCCAATGGCCCTATCGCCCGCCCGTTCAATATCGCCAAGTTCTCGGAACTCTATCTGTTGGCCGCCGAGGCAGCCGTGAAGGGCGCCACCATCCGTGGCGGACAGGATGCCCGCACCTTGATCAACGTGCTGCGCCGTCGTGCGGGCCGATGGTCGCACCGCGTCAATGGCACCACGACCTACTGCGAGGAGTATGTTGCCGACTTTGGCGACGAACTCGTAGCCGAGACGCCAGCAGTCATCACCATCGACTATATCTTGGACGAACGCATGCGCGAACTGTTTGGCGAGGGTCACCGTTGGTTCGACCTCACCCGTACCCAGACCTGGCACCTCAAGGCGGCACAATACCGCATCGGAGGCACCAAGGCGCTCGACAACAAACCGAACACGGTTCAGCGCGACATTCAGTTGGGTCATTACCTGCGTCCTATCCCGAAGGCGACCATCGATGCCTTCGAGATGAACGACAACGAGCGTGTGATGTATCAGAACCCGATGTATCGGTAAAACCATTTCGCCCATATCTGTCTGGGGTGGCGATTTCCCCCCAGGGTGCAAATGATAATCGTTGCCCAACATGACCTCTATGACCTCCTTTTCCTCCTCTGGAATTGACCTTGAACTTCAACTTTCTTTCTGCCTTCTTGCTACCTTTAAAAGGGAGAAAAAAGGCAGAAGGTCGATGGGAGGACAAGGGGTGTTCCGGGACAGGATAAGTAGGGGAGTGGGGAATCAGAACGAAATAGAAAGATGAATAGACTGTTTTTCATAGGATTATTTTGTGTGTTTGTCAATCTGGCCTCAGCGGGGGACGGGTCGCTGCTCTGGGTGCAGAGCCTGGACCCTGCTGAGCAACCAGTGCGATGCAGCAAGGTAGCGGCAAAGGGGTCGCTCCCGATGCAGGATTCGCTCCTGATGCAGCGCGTCACCAGTGAACTCACGGCTTGGAAGGGGGCACCCATCAGCCTACAGTTGGTGGCCGACAGCACCCTTGCCACCGAGGCTTATCGGTTGACGCGGACCGATGACAGTATCCGGCTTGGTGCCTCGACGGTGCGGGGATTGTTGCAGGGGGCTTATTGTCTGCTGCGTGCCCAAGCGATGGATGATGTCTGTCTGTGCCGCACCCTGACGAACCACGAGCCTATCACCGAGGCTCCGACCTATGCATGGCGACTCATCAGTGCCCCTGCGGCGTTGGACGACGAGGAGTGGACCGACTTTGTACGGGCGTGTGCATCGGTCGGATTGAACGGCATTGTGACCTCGACGCCCGACTCCGACCGAGTGCAGGTCTGCATCGATTATGGATTGCGGTTGTACGAGCCGCAGATGCTCAATCAGCTGACTCTCATACGGTTGACTTCCGAGTCGGGCAACGCCACGCAGTCGCTCTATAAGGCGCAGGCTTGGTCAACGTTGTTGGCCGATGCCGACGGCGTGTGGCTGGACGAACTGCCCCAGGACTATGCCTCGCCCCTCGCTGCAGCCAACTGGTACGCCTTCGGGCGGTTGGCATGGAATCGGCATCTCTCGCCGCGCGCTTTAGCCTATGAGTGGGTGGCACAGACTTATTGTAGCAATCCGCTTTTCTGCGTCCCCGTCGTGCAGGCACTCTTGACGCCCTACGAGACGGTAAGGGAACAGGCGGAGAACTTGATGGATGTGTTTCTGGAACAGTCTTCTTATCTGGATACGCGACAATATGACCGGACGGAGACGGAACTTCTTCAATATTTCTAATACATTATTTACAATTATCGTTTAAATCTTTTTTTCTATGAAAAAGTGCTTTACTTTATTGTGTGCCTTTTGGGCCGTGAGCATGACGGCATTGGCCGAGACGGAGCACCTGCCGCTGGTGGCAGCAGGTGGTGCCGAAGTGATTGATCCTAACCCTCCTGCCGTGCAGAACGGACTGCCAGCCCGGGTGACTATTCCTGGCAACTGGGGCGATGTGAAACTCTACAATGGCTCGTTCGATGCCACGACGTATGTGGGTTGCAGTGTCACCCTCGACGAGGCTCCTGCCGAGGGTACGGTGCAAGTCTATTACCGCAATGCCGATCAGGCGGCAGCCTATTCGGGTACCTATGTCAGTTGGGCAAACAGCGAAAATGCGCAGGTCAGCGAGGATGGTAAGACCTTGACGGTCACCTTCGATGCCGATGCTTTGGGCGAAGACCTGACCATCACCGAACTGGCCTTGCAGAACATGGGAAGCAGCTCGGTGACTGTGACCATCAAGGAGGTGCTCATCTACGACGAAGACGAGAATGCCACTCCTACCAATGGACTCAAGGCCACGGGTTGGAACCCGGCTACCATCCAGGAAATCAAGCCGGTACTCTATGAGGCCGACGTGCAGTGGAATGCCACGACCGGTTACTTGGGTTACTTCAAGGGTACGGTCGAAGAGGGTACCTACCACCGTGTCACTTTCCGTACCAGCGAACCTCTGCCCGAGGGTTTCGATGCCTTCTGCCGCAATGGTTCGTCGGCCGACCCCGAGAAGATCGAACGCGATCTCGTCTCGTTCGTCCCGAAAAAAGAGTGGGTCGATTTCAGCCACCGTCTCATCACCCACGGCCGCAACGTTTGCCGCGCCCGCGCCCCTCTCTGCGATAAATGCCCGCTGGCCAAAGAGTGCCCGAGCGCGGGAGAGTAGGCCGTTTCCCGAGCCCCTACGGCTTTTCCAGCACCTGGCCGTCTTCCCGGAGCCGCTTTT
>CACYQQ010000018.1 GCA_902776605.1 uncultured Bacteroidales bacterium
CGATGAGAGGGTGAGAGTGGTCCATGCAGCGGGGTAAGGAGAGAGGCCGCGCACTTGATTGTAGAGTTGCTCGCACGTGCGGTTCCAATCCAACTGACAGGTCTCCTTGAAGATCTTCGGAGCAGGACGCAACTCGGCAATACCAGTGGCCGATACCAGGTCGGACATCAATGTCTTTTGGTCAATGGTTGGGATGCGGTTGATGTCACCCTCAGCGGCAAGGACAAGGTCCACGGTACGACACACCAGTCCTTTGCCCAACTCCATGAGTCGGTCATGTACCGAACCGACATTCTCGTCGGGCGCAATGTCCATCTCTTCTTTCAGGATGATGCGCCCCGTATCAATCTCGTGGTCCAGAAAGAAGGTTGTGGCACCCGTCTTTCGGTCGCCGTTCATCACCGCCCAGTTGATAGGCGCGGCACCTCGATACTGGGGCAAGAGGGCAGCATGGAGGTTGAACGTACCGCATCGCGGCATGTTCCACACCACTTCGGGCAACATACGGAACGCCACAACTACTTGCAAGTCAGCCTTCCAGGCACGCAGAGCCTCCAGAAAAGTCTCATCCTTCAACTTCTCGGGTTGCAGCAACGGGATATCATGCGCCAAGGCATATTCCTTGACGGGACTGAACTGCACCTTGTGACCACGACCCGCCGGTTTGTCGGGCATAGTGATGACACCCACTACGTTATATCCACCCTGCACCAGGGCATCCAACGATGGCACCGCAAAGTCCGGCGTGCCCATATATACGATGCGTAAATCTTGCTTATTCATAATGTTCGATATTTATCTGTTTAATAAGGTTGGTCACAGTTAATAAATGATGACCAACTGCTTAATATTGAACGAGCACCACAGTCCCTTACCCTTTCCCCGCGAACTTCGCCTTCAGGTACTTCGCCGTGTACGACGCCTCGCACTGGCAGAGGTCACGTGGCGTACCTTGGAAGACCAGATTACCGCCTGCATCGCCACCCTCGGGACCGAGGTCGATGACATGGTCGGCGCACTTGATGACGTCCAGATTGTGTTCGATGATGACCAACGTGTGCCCATATTGCAACAGTTCGTTGAAGGCGTTGAGCAGGATGCGCACGTCATGCAGATGGAGGCCAGTGGTAGGTTCATCGAAGATAAATAAGGTGTGTTCGTTGGCCAACAACGAGTCGCGCTTCACGCCGCCCACCAGATAGTAGGCCAACTTCACGCGCTGATTCTCACCGCCCGACAGCGTGCTCGAACTCTGTCCCAACTTGATGTAACCCAGGCCCACTTTCTGCAACGGCACGAGACGACGCACCACGCTGGGTTCGTCCTTGAAGAACTCCACTGCCTCGTCCACCGAGAGGTCGAGCACCTGGGCAATGTTCAATCCCTTGTACTTCACCTCCAACACATCGCTGTTGAAGCGCTGACCGTGACAAGACTCGCACTCGATGACGAGGTCCGCCATGAATTGCATCTCGACGGTGATGGTACCTTCGCCTTTGCATTCCTCACATCGGCCGCCCTCCACATTGAACGAGAACGTCGCCGGCGTGAAACCCAACTGCTTGGACATCTGCTGTTCGGCAAAGACACGCCGAATCTCGTCATACGCCTTCAGGTAAGTGGCGGCATTGCTGCGGGTCGATTTGCCAATCGGGTTCTGGTCAATGAACTCGATATGCTGGACGGCCGACACATCCCCCTTGAAGCCGGCAAAGGCACCTGGCGCATCTCCCACCAAGTCCAACTGGCGCAACATGCCTCGATACAGGATGTCGCGCACCAGCGTCGATTTGCCCGACCCCGACACACCTGTCACCACCGTCATCACACCCAACGGAATCCGGACGTTCAGGTTCTTGAGGTTGTTCTGCAATGCTCCGCATATCTCGATGTAACGACTCCACGGACGGGTATGCAGAGGCGGCTCAATCTTCTCGGCGCCAATCATGAAACGCGCTGTGTAGGAGGCCGACACATCCCTCCTCTCCGCCGTTTGGACCGACGCTCCGTCGCTCTCCCATTGGAGTTCCGACACCGGACCTTGATACACCACCTCGCCACCATGCACACCTGCCTCGGGACCGATGTCAATCAGGTAGTCGGCCGAGCGGATAATCTCTTCGTCATGCTCGACGACGATGACCGTGTTGCCCTGGTCACGCAGTTCGCGCAACACCTGTATAAGTTGGTCTGTATCACGGCTATGCAGACCGATGGAGGGTTCGTCCAAGATATACATCGAACCCACCAACGCCGAACCCAACGACGTGGCGAGGTTAATGCGCTGGCTCTCACCGCCCGACAGCGAGTTCGACAGTCGGTCCAGGGTCAAGTACGACAGTCCCACCTCCTCCAGGAAGTGCAGGCGGTTGCGTATCTCGGTCAACAGACGTTTGGCGATAGTGCGTTCATGTTCAGTGAGTTGCTCCTCCAATCGGGCGAAGAACGGCACCAGGTCCGACACGCTCATACGCACCACCTCGGTAATCGACTTGCCACCCACCTGGACATAGGTTGCCTCTTTCTTCAACCGGCTGCCATGGCAAGTGGGGCATACCGTCTTGCCACGATAGCGCGCCTGCATCACGCGGTACTGAATCTTGTAGAGGTTCTCGTTCACCATCTGGAAGAAGTCGTCCAATCCATAGACCACCTTCTCCATCCGGGCCTCCTGACTGGTACCCAACACCGGCGGATAACCCTTCCAGAGCAGGTCTTTCTGCTCCTGCGTCAACTGGTAATAAGGTCGATGAATAGGGAAAGGCTTGCCGTCGCTCAATGTCACTTCCTGACTGCCCTGGATGAAGTATTTCTTCCACTCCCCCATCTTCTCGCCGCGCCAGCACACCACCGCATCCTCCATCACCGAGAGGGCTTGGTTCGGGATGACCAGGTTCTCGTCGATGCCCAACACCTTGCCGAAGCCCTCGCACGTAGGACAAGCGCCCATCGGACTGTTGAAGTTGAACATCATGTCGGTCGGCTCCTCGAAGGTGATGCCGTCGGCCTCAAACCGCTTGGAGAAGAACGCCTCGCGTATCTCCTCGCCCCCTTCGCCGTCGGGCACCCACGCCTTGAGTGTCATCTCGCCATTGCCCTCGTAGAAGGCGGTCTCCACCGAGTCGCCGAATCGGCTCAAGGCAGCGGCATCCTCGAACGGCATCTTCATGCGGTCTATCACCAGGTTGAAGGGTGAGGCCGACACCTCCTCCAGACGGATGAAGCGACCTTCGTTCTCGGCACGCGCAAAACCCGACTTGATCAACACATCGACATGCTCCTGCAGGGTTCTGCCCTCGGGCACCGTCATGCGTACAAACAGAGCCACCTTACTGCCCTCGGGCAAAGCCTGTGCACAGGCCACGACGTCGGCAGTGGTGTGTTTCTTCACCTCCACCCCGCTCACGGGCGAGATGGTCTTACCGATGCGGGCATAGAGGAGACGCAGGTAGTCGTATATCTCGGTCGATGTACCCACCGTACTGCGCGGATTGCGCACAATGACCTTCTGCTGTATCGCCACCGCCGGCGGAATGCCCAAGATGTAGTCACACTCCGGTTTGCCCATACGCCCCAGGAACTGACGGGCATAGGACGACAGCGACTCCACATAACGGCGCTGACCCTCAGCATAGAGCGTATCGAACGCCAACGACGACTTGCCCGAGCCCGACAGTCCGGTGATGACCACCAACTTGCCGCGCGGTATCTCCACGTCGATGTTCTTGAGGTTATTGACCCTCGCTCCCTTGATGCGAATGCAGCCGCTATTGCTCTCTTCGTGAGGCACTTGCGCTGCTTGTTGCTGCTGCTTGAGTTGGGCTACGGATGGTGCTGTCTTACTCATATAGAGTTGCTGTCTTGCTTGTTTGGATTACCGATTTTTCCTGCCTCCTCCCTCCGGCTGTGGGGGTTGAAAGCAACTGCAAATATACAAATAAATTTCCAAAATCGACCACTCCCCTCCCATATATTTTCAGATTTTCTTCTTTTTTTCTCTAACTTCCTGTCAATCTGTCTGCTGGAGAGTGGAGTTAATGGTAGTTATTAGAAGTTATCGCTGCGCTCATGAAGTTAACGGACATTACAAAAAAATGGCGCACCCTCATTTCTTGAAGGTACGCCTCTTGCATTTATCCGTCAGGACTCTTCGCTTCTCTGGCAGAGTCCCTGTTGTCAAAAGTCAAATCGCATGGAGAAATTGACGAAGGCCTTGTCCCGTATGGGGTTGAGGAGATAGCTGGCACTCAATGGCACAATTCGGTTGCCCGACAAATGCAGGTTATAGGTGTATTTCAAATCAATGTTGACATTGTTGACGAAGTCTTCGTAGTCATTGTAAAAACTCCGTTTCGTGCAGAAACCCATATTCAGCGACAGTCGGTTGGCATCCAGAAAATCATACCACGCACCAATCTCTGCATAGGTGGAGTAGGCCTGATCATCTTCGTATTTGTCTTCGCCGGCAATCATGGTTGCCACCATCAACGAGACCGGAATCTTCTTTGGCGCTACACGCAACGATGCTTCAAGCAAGTGTCTAGCCTCGCCGTAACAGAATTTGGTATAGTCATCTTCGGCCGACGTAAGGTCGGGGAAGTAATAATCGGTCAATCCAACCGACACCCATTTATAAGTATAGTCAGCACCGAGATTCAATTGGCCGAACTTGCCATTGGTGGCATATCCCCCTTTGGTATAAGCCCGCCAACCCTTATACTGGTAATACAACTCGGTGAAGAGCACAGGTGCCGATTCCGAAACCATCATCTCCTGTCCTCTCCAAACATATTTCGTATGGAGTTCCAGACCAACATGGAAATGGGAAGGACGACGATTGTCCACCAACGTGTCACTGGGTTCGGCAGCATTAGCCACCAAGGCTACGAACAACGTAGCTACTGAAAGGATAAGTTTTTTTGTCATGATTAATCTATGTAAGAATTTTTCAACAATGGTTTCATTATCTATTTGATAGTAAATGACGGATGAATATAATGGCTTTCCTCTTTTTCAAGTTTTAATTTTCCATTTAAATACCCTTTCACTTTGATTTTTACGTATTGGTCGTCACATTTTACGGTGCAACCAGCCCAGTAAAGATGAGTCTTATAAGTATATTTATACCCAGTACTCACTTGGATAGTTTCACCTGTATAACTACAATCAAATAAAAGACTTGCATTAGCATCACTTGCCAAAATCTCCCAAGTGACGGTATTCTCATCCCCAATCTCATCATCTTCCTTGTCACAAGAAGAAAACACACAGGATAAGGCACACAACAACAAACCAAATAAAAGCTTTTTCATATCACAATAAATTGAAACAAAGTAAAATAACCCTCTTGAACTACTTCAAATAAGGATTTGCGGGTGCAAAGATAATAAAAAAACAAATACAATATGCATATTTATGATAGATTTTTTCAATAAGGCTATAAGTCATCCTGAACAGTCTGAATCGTTCTGTCGCCCCTTCAGGGCTTAAAGAAATCCGTCGGACAACCATTTCCTTGGCTATCCGACGGATTAACTGTTTCGTATTATAACTCCTCCCCTCGGGGTCCTCGCAACTGGGGACAATCTCCTTCCCTCGGGAAGGTCGGGATGGGGTCTTTCTTACTTCTTCTCAATATACTCCACAATCCACTGGCCGACTTCCTTGGTGCCGTACTTAGCGCCGCCCTCCACCTGGATTTCGGGGGTGCGGACATTCTGGTCGAGCGATGCGTTGACAGCCTCACGAATGAGGGCGCCCTCCTCCTTGAGGTCGAAGTACTCGAAGAGCATAGCTACGGAGAGGATCTGTGCCAATGGGTTGGCGATGTTCAGACCCTTGCCCTGAGGCCAAGAGCCGTGGATAGGTTCGAAGACAGGAGTGTGTTCGCCCGTCGAAGCCGATGGCAGCAAGCCCATCGAACCGGTAATGACGGAACCCTCGTCGGTGAGGATGTCGCCGAAGGTGTTCTCGGTCACCATGACGTCGAAGAAACAGGGGTCCTGAATCATGCGCATGGCAGCATTATCCACATACATGAAGTCGGTGGTCACGTCGGGATACTGAGGAGCCATCTCCTGCGCCACCTTGCGCCACAGACGGCTGGAAGCCAAGACGTTAGCCTTATCCACCACCGTCAGGTGCTTGCGGCGCTGACGGGCATACTGATAGGCCACCTTGAGGATACGCTCCACCTCGGGACGAGAGTAGTAGTTGGTGTCGAGGGCATCCTCCACACCGTTGGCGTTCACCTGAGGCTCCTGCTTCTTGCCGAAGTACATACCGCCCGTGAGCTCACGGATGCAGATGAAGTCGGCACCCTTCACAATCGAGTCCTTGAGCGGAGACTTGTGAATGAGGCAATCGAAGGTAGTGACTGGTCGGATGTTGGCAAAGAGGCCCAACTTCTTGCGCATGGCCAACAAGCCCTGCTCGGGACGCACCTTGGCGTTGGGGTTATTGTCGAACTTCGGGTCACCCACGCTGGCAAAGAGCACGGCGTCGGCCTCCATACAGGTCTGGAAAGTCTCTTCGGGGAACGGATCGCCCACCTTGTCGATGGCGTCTGCTCCACAGATGGCATACTTGTAACTCAACTCATGACCGAACTTCTGGCACACAGCCTTGGTCACTGCCAAGCCCTGCTCCATAATCTCTGGTCCGATGCCATCACCTGGCAGTACAGCTAACTTCAGATTCATAGTGTAAATGTTTTTAATCGCGGCAAAGTTAACATATATTTTTCAATTATGCAAGTATTTGCTCACATTTTAACGAATATTATAGCAAAATGAAAGGAAATTGAAAGTTGAAAATTGAAAATTGAAAAACCGCTCCTTACTATTAGTGCCAAAGGACCTGGTCAATGAAAAACGAAAAGTGAATTGAAAGTTGAAAATTGAAAAACCATGCTGGACGGGATCCATAACGTCGGAAGACGTTTCACCTCTTTAACCCCACATTCCTTATGTGGGGATGGGACGACAGCCCTCCCCCCTCACCGCCTTACGTCGAAGACGTTTCACCTCTTTCGGGGATGGGACGATATCCTACTTATGCTTCCGTCTGCCTACCCCAGATGCGGCACTGACCTTCTCCCTTTTTCCTACCTTTAAAAGGGAGCAAAAAGGGAGAAGGTCTGTAAAAAGACAAGAACATTTCAACAGGAAGAAAAGGTGGTGGAGGAAAAATTAAAAATGAAAAGTGAATGGAGCAATTGAAAATTGAAAATTGAAAAAAACTCCGAGTTTTCAGATTATTCCGATTATTCTGAGTTTTCCGATTACTCCGATGGCTCCCGAGCTCCTTAGCGCCGAAGGCTATTAGCGTGCGAAGCACTTTTAGCGACGCAAATGCGCCTATTAGCGCCCATTAGCCTCCGTTGCTATCGTCCGTTAACTCCACAGCCGCAGGCAGTTAACTCCTTATAACTCCCATTAACTCCAAATAAAAAAAGCCCTCTCCCATTAACTCCATTCCCCCTACGCTCTCCAACCGCTCAGCAGGGCATGGTGAATTGAGACTCAAAAATATATGCCTACGGATTTGGAAATCTCCGAGAAACGATGTATATTTGCGACCAATAATTGAAGAAACACAAAACCTACTATTATGAAAAATGTATTGAAGATAAAAGTCATTAAGGTCATCGGAATGATAGTTTTGCTGGCGTGCACATGCTTGCAGACCTCTGCTGGTAGTGATAGTCCAAAGGACAAAATGGAAACAGAGAAGGTGAAGCAATTATTGAAGCTTAAGTCTGTGAATGCCTTTTATTTATACCCTAAAGGCTCATGGTCTCATGATGAATGCCCACGTAATCTTGGCATGACAGAGGACTCGTTGAGTTCGTACATTGCTCATAATTTCAATTATCCATACGATTTAATTGGAGACACTATAGAATCGAGATGTACGGTTCACCTCGGAGTAGATTCTGCAGGGAGCATCACTGACATTAAGTCTCTGAAACTTTCCCTGGATATGCCCGAACTCGCAAAAGAGACACGACGTGTCATAAATTCGTTGAAGTTTTCTGGTGGTCCTGAGAAATATGATTCCGTGACAGGCCAATGGGTACCAGATACTACGAGCGTTATCATTAAGTTTTACATCGTTCCCTATCCTGTAGAGACTATTGATGACAAGTCTTCAATCATTGAAGATCTAGCTCTGCTTGGCTCATATAGCTATTATGGGTCAAATGGATGGGGAGGAATACCTGTCAGTTGGGTGTTGCAACAGAAATTAAAGGCAATAACAACTGCGCAAGAAAAGAAAGAATTGGTTCTGACTCATCCCAGTTCAGTCATTCGGTTTACAGCGTTCAATGGGCTCTTAGAGGAGCATGATCCAGATTGTGCAGCATTGGTCAAAAATGCGGTTACTGATAACTCAAATATCATGTGTTGGGCAGCGGATTGTGGTTTTTCTGAAAAACTCTCCGATGCCATGATAATGAGGTTGTTTCGCGACAAAAGTACCTACACAAAAGCTGACTCACTGGAGATTGACTCCTTGGTACTGTATGCCACAAATGAAGGCGCATCCGAATATAGGGGGAAGTTGCTCCATAGATTGGAGCCGACTCCAGAACGTTATGCCAGAGTAAAGGAGTTGAGCAAAGACGGAGTGAATGCGGATGCATTATATCTCCTTGCCCAATATCGCCGTGCAGAGGATAAGGAAACTATCATTAAGGCGTTAGGTGAATATCGTGTAGGTTTAGATAAACATGGTGCTCGCAATGGCAAAGGTATAGGCAGAACAAATCAAGCTCTCGAATGCATCTTATTATGGCCCGACAAGGATTTCATTCCTGTATTGGAGAAACTTGGAGATTATGAACTTACGAGGAAATATCATAGTTACCAAAGGGTATATCTTTTCTATCGCGTCATCATGGAGTATGACAATGACTGGGCTTATAAATATTTGGAGGAATATTTCGCAAAGAAACAGGCTGGGAAAGTCTATAGTCATAAAGAAAATTTTTATCGTGCCTATTACCTGAACAAACATCCGCACGAACGCTTTTTGCCTTTAGTAAAGAAATACGCCAAGAAACCTAGTGATTGGGATTATTATGACAACAAATGAGTATCATGGAGGCACAAGGCAAACAATAAAGAAAATTATCGCGGCAAACAACGGATAATTGAAAAATAATGTTTATCTTTGCAGTTCAAAAAACCTATTGAGCAGAATGAAAATAGCAAACATCGAATTACCCGACCGCGCCGTCATGCTCGCCCCAATGGAGGACGTGACCGACGTGGGTTTCCGCCTGCAATGCAAGCAGTTCGGCGCCGACATGGTTTATAGTGAGTTCGTATCGGCCGATGCCCTGATACGCTCCATCGACAAGACCATGCAGAAGCTGAAGGTGCTGGAGGAGGAACGTCCCGTGGTGATACAGATATATGGTAAGGATGTTGCCTCGATGGTGGAGGCGGCGCAGATTGTGGAACAGGCACACCCCGACATCATCGACATCAACTTCGGCTGCCCGGTCAAGCGGGTGGCTGGCAAGGGTGCCGGCGCCGGTCTGTTGCAGAACATTCCCCTCATGCTCCAGATAACGCGCGCCGTGGTGGATGCCGTCCACCTGCCCGTCACGGTCAAGACGCGCCTCGGCTGGGACTGCGAACACAAGATCATCGTCTCCCTGGCCGAACAGCTTCAGGATCAAGGCATTGCCGCCCTCGCCATCCACGGTCGTACCCGCTCGCAGATGTACAACGGCGAGGCGGACTGGACCCTGATTCGCGAGGTGAAACAGAACCCGCATATGCACATCCCCATCATCGGCAACGGTGACGTGACGTCGGCCCAGATAGCCCGCCAACGCTTCGAGGAGACGGGCGTGGATGCCATCATGGTAGGTCGCGCCACCTTCGGCCGCCCTTGGATATTCAAGGAGATCAAGCACTTGCTCCAGACGGGCGAGGAGTTGCCGCCCATCCCGCTGGACGAGTGTATCCTGGCCCTGAAACATCAGGTAGAGGCCTCGGTCGCCCGCATCGGCGAATACCGCGGCATCCTCCACATCCGCCGTCACTTGGCCGCCACCCCAGTCTTCAAGGGCATCCCGAACTTCCGCGACACGCGCATCGCCATGCTCCGCGCCGAAACGGTGGACGAACTGTACGCCATCATGGAGTCTGCCGTCAGTCAAATCCGTGAATCGGGAGTTCAAAGTGTATCCTCCGTCAATTGGTGAGTAGCTATATTTACTCCGTCAATTGAACTTAATTAGAACTTAATTTTTATTAGTTTTCCTAGGTGGAGACAAAAGAGTCTCATTTAAGGGAACTTAATGAAACTAAATTTTTGATTGAGCAAAAGGATATTCTCCGTCAATTAAACTTAATTAGAACTTAATTTTTATTAGTTTTCCTAGGTGGGGACAAAAGGAGGCTCATTTAAGGGAACTTAATGAAACTTAATACTTATTGAGCTAAAGGATATACTCCGTCAATTGAACTTAATTAGAACTTAATTTTTTAAGTTTCTCCTGACGGGGGACAAAAGTGAGCTCATTCAAGGGTACTTAATGAAACTTAATACTTATTGAGCAAAAGGTTATTCTCCGTCAATTGAACTTAATTCCGTGAGTTGCGAGAGCCTTGCAACACAATTGGGAACTCAATTGAACTCAATTTTATTAGTTTTGCTGACGGGGGACAAAAGGAGGCTCATTTAAGGGAATTTAATAGAACTTAATTTTTAATTTGGAGAGAGAGATACTCTTAATCAATTGAACTTAATATTTGTGTCCACTGAAAGAAGTCCCGAAGGGACGGAAAGACCACAGGGAGGGGTAAAACCCCTTCTTGGCAATCAGAAAATTATAAGCCCAGAAGGGGCGACAGAACTATTCTGACTATTTAGTGGACAGAGATTAGAAATAAAACTTGATTCGCATGAACGGGGTTGATAACGAGATTGTGCAATTGTATTACATAGTAATAAACAAGGCCTATGAGGTAATGAATTACTTCAAGAAAGGTTTACAGGAATCGGCATATCACGCAGCCCTGGAGTGGGAGTTGCATGATGCAGGAGTGCAGGTCGAGACCGAACAACCTTTTCATATCTGGTACAAAGGGAATCGGTTGGACAAAATGTACAAAATAGATTTAGTGGTGAACGGGAACATCGTTGTCGAACTGAAAGCCAAGGAAGAAATAACGTCGGAGCACCGCCTGCAACTGTTCAACTACATGCGCCTAGCCAACCTTCCTTTCGGCCTCCTCATCAACTTCGGCACCAAAGGAACCCTGTCTGCCGAACGCTACTTCTACGACACCACCACCAATACCATCACCCTCTTTGACAGCAAAGGAACTCTGCTTCCACCCCTCAAATAAACCACTTAACTCCAAATTTAGGGTCTAAAGCAGTATCCCAAGCATTCACCCGATTGCTGGAATCAAAATAAATTGAGTTTAATTAAGTTATATTGTTGGAGCTAAACCAACTGTCGGGACAAAAAAAAATTGAGTTCCAATTAAGTTCAATTGTCGGAGTTAAACCAACTATCAGGACAAAATGAATTGAGTTCCAATTAAGTTCAATTGTCGGAATAAGACCAAACTTAGAACCAATTGTCGGAGCAAAATAAATTGAGTTTAATTAAGTTCTATTATTGGAGCTAAACCAACTGTCTGGACAGAAAAAATTAAGTTCTAATTGAGTTCAATTGTTGGAGTAAAACCAAACTTAGAACCAATGGTCGGACTAAATAAATTGAGTTTAATTAAGTTCTTTTATTGGAGCTAAACCAACTGTCGGGACAAAAAAATTAAGTTCTAATTGAGTTCAATTGTTGGAGTTTAAACCAACTATCGGGACAAAATGAATTGAGTTCAAATTAAGTTCAATTGTCGGAGTAAATATATCGCCTCACCAATTGACGGAGTAAACATAGCGTAAAATAATTGTTGTAGCAACAGAATTATGGACGATTTGACGGCTTGGGGTTATCCCGGGCTATTCGTGGCGGCGTTTCTGGCCGGTACCCCCTTCCCGATGAACTCGGAGGTGGTGTTGAGTGGACTGCTTATGGTGGGCTTTCCGCTGTGGCCTTGTGTGTTGGTGGCCACGGCGGGTAACTGGTTGGGGGCCATTGTCAACTACTTCCTGGGGCGGCTCTGCACCTACGAGCAGATGCTGCGGTGGACGCGTGCTAATCCGAAACGTCTGGAACGAGTACGTACTTTCTTGACAGGCAAAGGATTATGGTTCGCCTTGGGGGCGTCGCTCCCCATCTTGGGCAACGTCATCATCATCAGTTATGGTCTGCTCCGAGCTCCGTTCTGGAAGGTGACCGGCATCATGGCTATCGGCCAATTCCTCCGTTTCCTCATCTGGTCGTGGTTCACCCTCGGCGTCTGGCACAGCGTCAACTAAATGAATATGAATGAACCACGGGAAATGGAAGAAGATGAATCACCGAATTGAACGAATGAAAACAAATTTCCTTTTACGCAAACAACTGACGGAAAGGGTATTGAACGAATTACGGAACGAAGGGAATTAACCACGAAAAACACTAAAAACACGGAAGAAATTGTCTCTGCACGAGGTGAGGAAGGGAACACCGAATGGAACAAATTGAACGAAGTGAAAAAACTCTGAAAAAAATGCTTAAAAAATAGCCCAACAAAAAAGCGCATATTTTTAAGCACTTAAAAACACGAACAAATTGACTATTAAATACATAACACCTCAAAAACGCCGATTAAATTACCTCAAAAACGCCGATTAAATTACCTCAAAAACACCGAATAAAATGCCTCAAAAACACCGAATTACTTGCAGAATCCAACTATTTGCATTATCTTTGCCGTGCCATAATGGTTATATAGAGAAAATCAAATACTATGGACAAAAAAGTCATCCCAAATAAGAACGTGTAGAGACTATGAAAATTGGTATTTACGAACAAATTATCAATCAACTATTCGAGGAAAAGATTTCTTCGATGGATCGCACTCGTTTTTATATTGGAGAACGAAATATAGACAAGAGTGAGGTTGCAAAACTTTTGTCTATGTATCTGACAAATATCTTTGAACAGGTATTGTCAAGTATCACTGACCAAAGCGAAGACGATGACGAAGGAACAACCAAAGACACCTCAGTCAGTAATGGTATTGCTTTAGCCAACTCCATAATCAACAAGTTAGTACACGATTTTCATCTAAACTCTGGCAATCTACTATCTGCTCAAGCCAAGATATTGACCGCCGTAATTGATAAGACCCAAAATGACTATCCAGATCTGGCCAAGAGATTGGAAGAAATAATGCCGCTAAAAGGACTTGTTAACGGAGCATTGTTTACAGGTAAAGGCATGAAGATGTACACCGAACTTCAAAAAGAGATTATGTCGGCCGATGAAATACGGCTAATGGTTTCTTTTATCAAAAAACGTGGTTTGGTGTTGATATACCCTCAGCTAAAGGAATTTACTGAGCGCGGCGGATGTCTGAAAGTGATTACAACCACCTATATGCAAGCAACCGACTTCGAGGCTATCAAACAATTATCTGCACTCAAAAATACAGAGATTAAGATAACCTATGACGAATCGTCGGAGCGACTACATGCCAAAGCCTATATCTTCTTACGGAATACGGGGTTCAATACGGCGTACGTTGGTTCTTCTAATTTGTCAGCACAAGCTCTCGACACAGGTGCTGAATGGAATGTCAAAGTGGCCCAAATGGAGCAACCTCGAATGATGAAAACCATCCTCGATGCCTTTGATGCTTCTTGGTGGGATGAAAGTTACGAGCCATTTATTCCGGAGCGAGATGACGAACGACTGAAAGCTGCATTGCATGGAGAAGATATTCAAGAGATAGATTATTCCAATCTCAGCGCTTTGATTCGGCCTTTCGACTATCAGAAAGAGATTTTGGAGAGGTTGCAAGTGGAACGCAATGTGCGAGGTCATTGGCGCAATCTTGTGGTGGCTGCTACAGGTACAGGCAAAACGGTAATGGCCGCCAGCGATTATAAGGCTTTTGCCGAAAGTCACGACCGTGCGAGATTACTCTTTGTTGCCCACCGTGAGGAAATTCTTAGACAAAGTATCAATACCTTTAGACAGGTACTCTGCGACTATAATTTCGGCGAAAAATGGTTTGGCGATGAAAAGCCTTCCAATTACGAGCATCTGTTTGCTTCAAAAGACATGTTGAATAATCACCTGGAAGATATGCAAATCTCTCCAGAATATTATGATTATATCGTCATCGATGAGGTACATCACGTTGAAGCCGATTCATACAGAAAAATAGTTGATTTTTTCAAGCCTCAAATTCTATTGGGTTTAACGGCCACCCCCGAACGAATGGATGGAAAAGACATTACCCAGGATTTTGATGGTACAATTTCTGCCGAAATCCGTTTAGATGATGCCTTGAATAAGGGTCTTTTAGCTCCCTTCTTTTATTATGGCATAACCGACTCGGTCGATTACACCGAAGTAGGTTGGGAAAGAGGCCACTATGTAGCATCCGAATTGTCGCATATCTATACCTACAACGATGCTCGAACCCAGGTTGTACTAAAGGCATTAGAGAGATACCTTGACAACGTTCGTAAAGTTCGGGCTTTATGCTTCTGTGTAGATCAGCAACACGCCAAATATATGGCAGCGAAGGTTACCCTATGCGGTCTGAAAGCTGAGGTATTGACAAGTGAAAACTCGGCTATGCGTCAGGTATTATATGGCCGACTCAAAAGACAAGAAATCAACTATTTATTCGTAGTTGATATGTTCAATGAGGGCGTAGATATACCCGAGGTGGATACTATCCTATTCTTACGCCCTACTGAGAGTTTAACTATTTTTATCCAGCAGTTTGGTCGTGGATTGCGTAAGGCGGAGGGCAAGGATCATGTCGATATCTTTGACTTTGTAGGTAATTGTCGAGCCGAGTTTAACTATACGGACAGAATGCGTGCTATGATTGGACGAACCTCCATGAGTGTCAAAGAGGAGATGGAACGAGGTTGTCCACATTTGCCTTTGGGGTGCAAGATAATACTGGAGCCCAAAGCAAAAGAGTACATCATGGACAATATTAACAATGCCATCAAACGTTTTAGCCTCGCTAAATTGACGGCATTGATTAAAAACTTTGAGCACAACCACTCTGCTTCGCTATCGTTGGCTAACTTTGTTAATATCTATGGCGTATCCTTAGACAGAATCTATAAAGGAGGCCATACTTGGTACCAACTATTGCGCACTGCTGGCAGGATGGATGCGGAGTCGGTTTATGCCGATGAGTTGAGTCGTGCGGTATTCCGCAAATGGTTATCGACCGATAGCTATACCTATTTTAGTTTCATTGACCAACTTGCCAATCAATCATTCAAATGTCAAGTCGATAGGATGAATATCAAAGAGCAAAAGATGTTGCTTATGCTCTATTATGACCTGTTTGAAGAGGCAGGAAAATTCAATAGCTTGCAAACTATGGTCAATGCACTTGCAGCAGATGAATGTTTTTGCGCTGAAATCAAGGAGGTAATGCCAATATTGATTAACCAGTGCAAGTCTCTGGAATTGAACGACAACTCTCAATTGTTTAATTTCCCATTGAAATTGCATGGAGTTTATACCAAAGCGCAAATACAAGTAGCAATAGGCACGTCAACATTGAGCAAAAAATCTCCGTCCCGTGAAGGCGCGGAACGTAATAAGCAAACGCGAGTAGAAGCTATGTTCGTCGATATTATCAAGAATCGAGAAGAGGGCTCTACCACCAATTATGATGATAAGGCACTTACACCTTTACTCTTCCAATGGGATACTCAAAACAGCGTTAGCCCACAGACAAATACAGGACAGGCATATATCAATCAAACCCAAACTATGCTACTTTTTGTTCGCGAACAAAAGAACTTCGCTGAAGATAAAAGTCGCACCATGGGATATGTCTATTTAGGTCGTGTAACTCTCAATAATTGGGAGTATAAAAATCTGGGAACACGCTATCAAATGCAAATAATTTGGAATATGCTAGAACCTATTCCAGCTAGTGTCATGCACTACGCACGAATAAGAGAGGTAATTTAA
Organism: uncultured Bacteroidales bacterium; assembly: GCA_902776605.1. GTDB lineage: Bacteria > Bacteroidota > Bacteroidia > Bacteroidales > UBA3663 > Liminaster. Next base: position 16,103 of record CACYQQ010000018.1, read on the forward strand.
ATATATTAATGGAGGTTGATGTTACTATGTTCCTATTTCTATTGATATGTATTATAACTGTTCTTATCTTCTTCCACCTTCGTTCTGGTAAAAATGTAGCAGAGCGAAAAGGAAAAAAGGGAGAAAAGATTGTCCATAAAATACTCTCAAAACTTCCCCCTGATTATACTCTACTTGAGGATGTCGTGTTGTTTACCGAGACAGGCACGACTCAAATTGATCATATTGTTATTTCTAAATATGGCATTTTCGCTATTGAAACCAAGAATTACCGAAGGGAAATATATGGCGATGACAATAGAGAATATTGGACTCAAATGATTGTGACAAAAGTCCGGTTTAGAAGACTCTTTTCAAAAGTATATACTTACGTCACAAAAAATAAACTTTATAATCCTGTTAAGCAATCTATTGGACACGTTTATGCAATAAAGAAGAAATTGCGTGATATGCCATATTTGTATATAGAGCCTATCATTGTATTTATCGGAAATGCGGATTTAAGTCATGTAATAACAAACCATAAAGTAATATATGGCAAAAATCTTCTTTCTACAATTTTGAGTTATACTACGGTAGTAATCACAGAGACTGATGTACAACTCATAGTGGAAAAACTTACAAAACACAATGTGAAAGGTGTCATTGACAACAAAACACATGTGCATAATATAAAAATGGCCGAACAACGAAAATACGAATCTATTCAATCGGGATTATGTCCTCGTTGTGGCGGGAAACTTATCTTAAAAAAAGGAGAATATGGCTCTTTTTATGGGTGCTCGAACTATCCAAAATGTAAGTTTACTTGTAATCCAACTTAAAGTCAAATGAAAACAATAGAAGTGGTGGCTGCCGTGATTCGTGATGCAAAAGGTCGATATTATGCCACACAACGCGGATATGGCGACATGAAAGATGGATGGGAATTCCCAGGAGGAAAAATAGAACCTGAAGAAACACCCGAAGAGGCTCTGCGGCGCGAAATACGAGAGGAACTTCAATTGGAGATTGAGGTGGATAAATACATCACCACGGTGGAATGGGACTACCCAAAGTTCCACCTCACGATGCATTGCTACTTCTGTCACATACTTACAGGTCAACCAGTTCTACTTGAACATGAAGCCGCCCGATGGCTCTACCCCGACCAGTTAGACGAAGTGGATTGGCTTCCAGCCGACCAAGTGGTTGTCCGAGAAATGAAAGACCCCCTCTCAATCTCCCCGTTGGGAGGAGATTTACAAACTTACTAAGGCGTTGATAAATTGAAAATCGAGAAATAGTATATCGAGGTTCAAATATAGAGGTGCTTCACTTTCTTTCTGAATTACTTACGTCCACACACGATTTTTGTCAATTTCGCTGATTTCGTGTTCGCAAAAACAGGCATGAGCAGGGGTAAATTTTTCATGGTTGGAAAAGATTCCGTGCTCTTCCGTGCATTCCGTGGTTACACAACAGTTACGCCATTATTTTAGTGTGATTTTGTGCCTTTCGTGGTTATTTTCAGTGAGACATGTGCCGATAGTTGCTCCGTAACTATACTTTAAAGGTGCTTACGGATAAAGTATCGCCGATAATTACTCCGTAACTACCTATTTTTTGATAGTTACGGATAACATATAAGCGATAGTTGCTCCATAACTATATTTTTTAAGGTACTTACGGATAAGGTATCGGAATATTTCATTACCTTTGCAGTACTAAACAATAGGACTATGGGAAACAAGATTATTGGCCGAGAATACGAACAAGGCCTTATTAACCAGTATTATGAGTCCCCAAAATCGGAGATGGTAGCTATCTATGGCCGCCGCCGAGTGGGCAAGACCTATTTGGTAAAAAAATGTTTCGACGAGAAGTTTGACTTCTGGTTTACTGGCATGTACGAGACAACGCGCGTCGTACAACTCTTCCAATTCGAAAAAGAACTGTCACGATGCGCCAATCGCCCCGTAGGCAAATTGAAAGACTGGTATGCCGCGTTTGATGCCTTGCGCGACTATCTACACTCGTTGGGGAAAAAGAAAGTGGTCGTATTCTTGGACGAGCTGCCCTGGATGGACACCCCCAAGGGGCAATTTCTCTCGGCTTTCAGTTACTTCTGGAACATGTGGTCGGAAAACGACACCCTACTGAAATTGTATTGCTGCGGTTCGGCCACCACATGGATGCTCGACAAGTTTGTGGGGGACAAGGGTGGACTATATGGCCGCGTATGCAGGACCATCTACCTGGCACCGTTCACCCTGCATGAGACAGAACTCTATCTGCGCGAAATGAAGAAACTAAACCTTGGAAGACAACAAGTGATGCAGGTATATATGATCATGGGAGGCATCCCTTACTATCTGGACATGTTGGAAGGCAACGTGCCTCTGGAGCAAAGCATCGACCACCTCTTTTTTGCTCATCGAGCGCCACTGAGCAATGAATATGACTTTCTGTTTCGCTCCCTGTTCCGAGAATCACAATCGTACCGCAACGTCATCAGCATTTTGTCTCAAAAACTGAGTGGCATGACACGATCGGAACTAAAAGACTCCCTGCCCAACATGGATGGCGGTCTGTTGACCGAAGTTCTGGAAAACCTCTGCCGTTGTGATTTCCTGCGTCGGTATGCTGGCATCGGCAAGTCCCAACGCGACATTATCTACCAACTCTCAGACTTGTTCTCCCTATTTCACCTCCGCTTTGTATCAAGTGCCGATGGTCAAGATGAACACTATTGGAGCAACATGCGAGGTTCGGCCAAAATCAACACCTGGCAAGGATATGCTTTCGAGCAGGTATGTATGCACCACTTGCCACAGATCAAGAAAAAACTAGGTATAGGAGGAGTGGCCACAAATGCCTATTCCTGGACCTGCCGTCCATTTATCGATAACGACGGAGTACAATGGAAAGGGGGGCAGATAGATCTGCTATTGGATCGAGCAGACAATGTCATCAATATCTGCGAAATGAAATATGGCAACGATGCTTTTATCATTGACAAGGACTACGAGGAACACCTCCGTCAACGAGCTTCCCTCTTTGTCAAAACGACAGGCTCACGCAAAACTCTGCAGCATACCTTCATCACCCTCTACGGAGTGCGTTCCAACTCGTACAGCGGCATTGTGAGCCACCAAATCACTATGGACGACCTATTCGCAGACTGAAAACCTATCCTACATAGAGCGAAGCTGTGAAAACTGCGTACTCCCAGCAAAAAAAGAAAGCCAGTGAGCGATAGGCTCACTGGCTTATTTGATGTTATGGTAGGAAAAGGAAAGGGTAGCAGCAGAGTCAAACTTCTTTACTCATTACTCTTTCATTCTCTACACTTTCATTACATATTCATGCCGCCGTCGATCTGGATGACCTGACCAGAAACGTAGCTGGACATGTCGGAACCGAGGAAAACGCAGACGTTGGCGATGTCCTCGACCTGACCGCCACGACGCAGAGGAATCTTCTTCATCCACTCGTCACGAACGGCCTGTGGAAGCTGGGCTGTCATGGCTGTCTCGATGAAGCCTGGGGCAACAGCGTTGGCGCGGATACCCTTAGGACCCATCTCCTGAGCGATAGACTTGGCGAGGCCAATCATACCTGCCTTAGAGGCAGAGTAGTTGCACTGACCGGCATTGCCGTGAACGCCGACGACACTGGACATGTTGATGATGGAACCGCCCTTCTGACGCATCATGATTGGGGTGACAGCATGGATGAAGTTGAAGGCCGACTTGAGGTTGACGTTGATGACTGCATCCCACTGAGCCTCGGTCATACGGAGCATGAGTCCGTCCTTGTTGATACCGGCATTGTTGACCAGGATATCGATGTGACCGAACTCCTCCTTGATCTTGGCAACGACCTGCTCAGTCTCGGCGAAGTCGGCAGCGTTGGAAGCATAACCGATACACTTAACACCGTGAGCAGCAATCTCTTCGGCTGCCTTCTTGATGTTGGCAAGATGCTCGTCATTGAGGGCGAGGTCAGTAAATGCGATGTCGCAACCTTCGGTAGCGAACTTGTGGGCAATGGCGTTACCAATGCCACGTGCAGCACCTGTGATGAGGGCTACTTTTCCTTCAAGTAATTTCATAATGAATATATTAAAAAAATTTAGGTTCGTTTTTTTACAGACATTTTCTCGCCATAACATAAAGCAAGCTTTCTGTCTATGGCTTAACGAAAACGTTCCTTTTTTACTCTTCCGACGGAATCAGTTGCCGACCACCCTGTCGGGGTTGGCGCACGATGCCGTAGAAAATCATGTTGAAGATGGACTGACGCAGACGGTTGGTGGGTACGCCCAAGGCGGTGAACTGACCTCGGATGTTGGGAATATCCAGACCACGAAGGGCATAGTGGATGGTGACCGCTACGACCGAAGCATTGTCGATGTCGAAAGTGCCTTCGTCTATACCCTGCTGGAGGATGCTGCGGAGGAAAGTGAGTTCGCGGGCATCCAACTTACGGCGCGCATGTTCCAGTTTCACTACGTCGCGGAAGAATGCCGCCTTGAGTGAACCGTTGCGGACCACCGTCTCCTTGACCGTATCCAGTCGAACCAGGATGTACCACTTGAGTTTCTCGTCGGCCGACATCTGGGAGATGGCGTCGGAGAAACTCATCCCCAGAAAATCCACGCCGCCGCAGAAAGCGCCCATCAACGGAATGGCCACCAGCCACACCAGCAGGCTTCTATCAACTCAGCTTTGGTGTTGCTCATTTTTCTAATTTGTGTGCAAAGATAAGATTTATTATTGACACGGCAATACTTGCAGCACAAAAAACACTCAATGCAGAGGTTTTTTGTCGTGTTTTGTTGTTTTTCAACTTAAAAATATCAAATTTATCGTCGAATAACCTACTTTTCAGTGGTAAATATTGCGTTTATCACATTTATTTCCTAAATTTGCAGCAAACTAAAGAATATCCATGGGCAACTTCGTTATAAAATTGTCGTGCCTATTCTTTGAAATAGCCTAAAGTGTATTGACACCGAAAAATCTAATAATATGAGTTATCTCAAGTTTGACAAGACGCTTTTGACCAATCTGGAGGAATCTCTACCCATTGAATATTTACGTACCAACAAGTACGGAGCCTATTCTTCAACTACTGTGACTGGGTGCAACACCCGAAAGTACCACGGACTACTGGTGACCCCCGTACCGGAATTAGACGACGAAAACCACGTACTGCTCTCTTCTCTGGATGAGACTGTCATTCAGCATGGCGCTGAGTTCAACCTCGGCATCCACAAATACGATGGCGACAACTTCGCCCCTCGTGGACATAAATATATACGCGAATTCAACTGCGAGACCATATCGACCAACACCTACCGCGTGGGTGGAGTCATCCTGACCCGCGAGAGTCTGCTGGCCCGCAACGAACCGCGTGTCCTGTTGCGCTACACGTTGGTCGAGGCCCACTCCGAGACGACCCTCAAGCTGAGACCGCAGTTGGCTTTCCGCAGCGTCAACGAACTGACGCACCGCAACAACAACGTCAACTACGACTACGAGACCGTTGATAATGGCGTGGGCATGTGCCTCTATCCCGGTTATCCTACCCTCTACATGCAACTCAGCAAGGAGTGCCGCTACGTGTCGTGCCCCGACTGGAACAACGGCGTAGAGTACATCCGCGAACAGGTTCGTGGATATGGATACAAGGAGGACCTCTTCATGCCAGGTTACTTCGAGGTGCAGATCAAGAAAGGGGAGAGCATCATCTTCTCGGCCGGTCTGTCGCCTGTCAAATCGACCGGACTGAAAGCCTCCTTTACGAAGGAGTATAACCTCCGCCCCCATCGTGACAGTTTCTTCAACTGCCTCAAGATTTCGGCTGAGAGCAACATCCTGACCCGCAACGGCGAGGAATATATCATTGCCGGTTGGCCTTGGTTCAAGATTCGTGCCCGCGACACCTTCATTGCCTTGCCTGGTTCCACCCTCATCATCGGCAATGTCCCTGAGTTTGAGAAGATTATGCAACCTGCCCAACAGGCCTTGAAACGGTACATGATGGACGGCATCACCGACCCCTTCATTCAGGAGATCGAGGATCCCGACATCCCTCTCTGGGCCTTGTGGAGCATTCAACAATATGCCAAATATGTCTCGTTGGAGAAGGCCTACAAACTGTACGGCGACTTCGTCATGCAGATCTTGGACTACATTATCGGCGACCATGCTCCCGAGATGGACCTCCGTCCGAACGGACTGGTCTATTCGTTGGGCGAGGACAAAGCCGTCACTTGGATGAACGCCACCGAGTTTGGACGTCCCATCACCCCACGCAGTGGTTTCATCGTCGAGTTCAATGCCCTGTGGTACAACGGATTGATGTTCGCCATCGAGATGTTGCAGACCGACAAGAGCCAAGAGGCCAAGCGACGCATTTCCCTCTACAAGGAGTGGGCAAAACGCTACGAAGAGAACTTCCAGAAGACCTTCACTGCCCCAGGCGGTTATCTGTACGACTATGTGACCGAAACCTATAACGACGCCAATGTCCGACCCAACCAGCTCTTCGCCCTGGGTCTGAAATATACACCATTGGACAAACCTGCGCGCAAGGCAGCGTTGGACATGGTAACCAAGGAGTTACTCACGCCCAAGGGTATCCGTTCACTCACCCCGAAGGCCGGTTTGTATCGTCCTTATTATGTGGGCAATGCCTCCGAGCGCAACTACGCTTATCACAACGGAGCCTGCTGGCCTTGGTTGTTGGGCATCTATACCGAGGCCTATCTGTCGGTCTTCACCCGTTCGGGCGTCACCTTCATCAAACGTCGCCTGATGAGTTACGAGGAAGAGATGTCACGTCACTGCATCGGCACGCTGTCGGAGGTCTTCGACGGCAACCCGCCTTTCAGTGGACACGGCGCTCAGTCGCTCTCCATCAACCAGGCAGAGGTGCTTCGTGCCATCCGCATCGTCAACGACTATGTGCCCGAAACGGACTTACACCTACGACCGGACAAATCGGTGAACAATCCCAAGCGAGGCGGTACCGCCGAGTAAGCTGTTTGTTTGCTGACTATTAAACCTTATAAGGAGACTTCTAAACGAAAAGAAAAAACACTTAAATTTTATTGGATATCTATGAAAGCATTGATGTTTGGCTGGGAGTGGCCACCTCACATCCTGGGAGGATTGGGACCTGCGTCGTACGGCATTGTGCGCGGCGTGGTCAATACGGGATGCTGTGACGTGACCTTTGTCTTACCAAAGCCACAGGGCGACGAAAAGAAGGATTTCGTCCATATCATTGGTGCAGCCAACACACCTGTAGTCTGGCGCGACGTAGATTGGAACTATGTCCAACAACGCTTTGGCTACTGCATGGACCCGCAGGAATACTTCGACCTGCGGAATTGTATCTATGCCGATTTCAGCAACTTATATACCAACGACCTGGGTTGTATCGAGTTCTCGGGACGCTATCCCAAGAACCTGTTGGAGGAGATCAACAACTACTCCATCGTGGCAGGTGTCATTGCCCGAAAGGAGTCGTTCGACATCATCCATGCCCACGACTGGCTCACCTACCCTGCTGGCATTCATGCCAAACAGGTGAGCGGCAAACCCCTTGTCATTCACGTTCATGCCACTCAATATGACCGCACCCGAGGCATGTGCGACGCGGGTGACCCGACCTTCCAAATCGAGTTGGACGGTATGAACCACGCCGACCTCATCATGTGTGTGTCGGAGCTGACGCGCCAGACGGTCATCAACAAATATCACCAAGACCCCAACAAGTGCATCGCCATGCACAACGCCGTCGAACCCATGAGCCCCGACGTGCTCAACATGGAGGCGAAACGCGGCACGGACGAGAAGGTCATCACCTTCCTGGGACGCATCACGGCTCAGAAGGGTTGCGAATACTTCGTCGAAGCCGCTGCACGCTGTCTCCAGAAGGCACCTAATGCCCGTGTTGTCATGGCTGGCAACGGTGACCTGATGGAGTCGATGATCCGCTTGGTGGCCAAGAAGGGGTTGGCCGACCGCTTCCACTTCACCGGTTTCCTGCATGGCAAACAGGTCTATGAGATGTTCAAGGTGAGTGACGTCTATGTCATGCCTTCGGTATCTGAGCCATTCGGTATCTCGCCTCTCGAAGCTATGCAATGTGGCGTGCCCAGCATCATCTCCAAGCAATCGGGCTGCGGCGAAATCCTCGACAACTGTATCAAAGTCGATTATTGGGACATCGATGCTATGGCCGATGCCATGTACGCCCTCATCACCTATCCTGCCTTGCACAAGTATCTGCAAGAGAAAGGTCGTGACGAGGTCAACCAAATCACTTGGGAGAAGGTTGGCCAACGTGTGGTCAATGCCTACAAACGATTGCTGGGATGGCAGTAAGAGAAGTGAAAAATGAAAAGTTAACAATGAAAAATTAACAATGAAAAGTTAAAAGTTAACAATTAAAAATTCTTTCTCCATTCCTAAATAATATAAACGTTAATAGTCAAAATATTTGAGCATAACTATGAAGAACGTCTGTCTGCTGTTTGAGATTCATCAGCCATTCCGCTTGAAGAAGTATCGTTTCTACGATATCGGTGCTGATCACTATTACTACGATGACTTTGCCAACGAGGAGATCTTGAAACGCAATGCCTACCAGAGCTATATCCCAGCTGCCAAGATGTTGCTGGAGATGATTCGCCAGAGTCACAACGAGTTCAAGGTGGCGCTCTCCATGTCGGGCGTAGTGATGGAGCAGTTCGAGATGTACTGCCCCGAGTTCCTGGATTGTGTCCGTGAACTGGTGGCAACGGGGTGCTGCGAACTGTGCGCCGAGACTTTCTCTCACTGCCTGTCGTCGCTTGTCAGTGCCGAGGACTTCCAGATTCAGGTCAAGATGCACCAGGACATCATTTACGAGACTTTCAAATACAAGTCGCGCACCTTCGTCAACACCGGTCTTATCTACAACGACGAGATTGGTGCCGAGATAGCCAACATGGGCTTCCGTGGTGTCATCACCGAGGGTACGAAACACGTTTTGGGTTGGCGCAGTCCCAACTTCATGTATAGCACGACAGCCAAGACCGACGTCGGACTGCTCTTCCGCAACACCAAACTCAGCGAGGACATCTGCCAGAATTTCCAAGGTGGCTTGGATGCCGATACCTACACCAGCTGGATTGCCAACAGCCCTGAGCAAGAGACTATCTGCGTGATTGCCATGAACTTCGATGTTATCGGCGGCATCCATCCTGCCTCGTCAGGTATCTTCGAGTTCTTCAAGGCTTTGCCCCACTTCGCCGAGCAGAAGCAGATCCGCTTCGTAACACCTGCCGAGGCGTTCGACAATATCCCGTCAGTATCTCCCGTCGCCGTGGGTCACCCCATCAGCTGGGACGGCTACGACAAGGATGTCAGTGCCTGGATGGGTAACGACCTCCAACACGAGGCTCAACGCGCCGTCTATTCTATCTTCGAGCGACTCAACCTCTCGCAGAACGAGATGCTCAAGCAGGACTTCGCCTACCTCCTGTCGGCCGACCACTTCAAGTTCATGTCCACCAAACAGGGTGCCTACGTTCCGTTCTCACCGTACGACAGTTCGTTCGATGCCTTCACCAACTACATGAACGTCATCAGCGACATGGAGATCCGCCTCAGTCAGGAGTTCCCATCCTCGGTCGATAACGAAGAACTCTCGGCCCAACTCCAACTCATCAACAACCAAGGCAAGGAGATCGAGAAACTCCAAGCCAAGATTGCTAAATTGGAAGCCGCTCAAAAACAAGCTGCATCAGCTAAGAAAGCAGCCGCAAAACCTGCTGCCAACAAGAAACCCGCTGCCAAGGCAAGCAAGAAATAAGAGTACACCACTCAACGCAAGCAGGAGATAAACGCACCGACCACGGACGTTTATCTCCTGCTCTTGTTTTCCATACAACAACATTTCAGCTATAGCATACCCTGCTAGAAGGCTTTATTTATCATGTACTAAACGGACGGAAAAATAGGTATCTTCCGTATATTGGGCCATATACAAATTCCACTTATAGAGTTTCATTACATATTTTGGGGTACTTGTCCAATAACCTCCGTTCGTTGTAGAATACTCCCCGCCATCAATAGACGATGCTGGTAAAAATAAGTAAGCTCCATTCTTACCTTCTACCAAATATCCAAATGAACCATTGTAATTAATCCAATAAGACTTGCATCGATTTACAATCTCTTTACATTCTTCCTCCGTGGGTAATCGCCAACCATCTGTGCATTTTAAAGAATCTATATAAGCAAAAGAAGATGTACGCCCTAGACCACCTTGGTTATAATAATTCCCATACTGCTCTGGTGAAGTAGCACCGACATTACAGCCGGCCCAAATAACAGACAATCCCAAATCTGTAGGTTCTGGGCTGACATTGACATCTTCTGTTTCAAACGTTTTGACGTCACTATAATAAATATCAGTACAACAAGGATGCTGTGCGTACGCTCTGTAATAGTACACGGTTCCAGAAGCAAGTCCGAGGATAGTCGACTCACAAGGTTCTGATTGATTACTTAAATAGCAGTTATTGATAATGCAATCAGCACCATCACAGGTAGGTTCAGGATTGGTGGCAGAATAACAAATGCCTAAAGATAGATATCGTTGTGGATCTTTTTCGCAATGTGCTTCAAATGTAAGAGTCACCGGTCCAACAGGAACTATATCCTTTATTTCGTTCACGGTAACTGCAACCTCCAATGGTGGCGTAGTAAAGGATTTGACAGCACCACGATAGGTTGCCCCATAACTCATTGCATCTTCAATATATCGGACACAAGCTTGATAATAATAGGTTTTATTGTAAAGGAATTCCGACAGATGGACAGAACCATTAGATTCATTATCAAGATTGAGTTTGTGCCCATTCATATTATATAATATACCATCGCGAATTGTGATGTCAGGAGTTTCTGATGTATATATGAAATATGCATAGTTACCAGCATGTTCAGGACTGATGTTGAAATGTCCAGAAAGGGTAACAGAATTGTCTGTAAGACTGTCCGTCATATCCTCTGTAACAGCAATGACTTCTTCATCAATATCTACCGTAAAAGAAGCTTCCTTGCACTTGTACCAATGCACATTTTGATAGTAATTATCCCAAGTTTCGATTGTCGGCTGATAAGTGTAGGTCGTATGATTATACAATCCTTCGATGCATATTGACGATGCTTTACTCCCACTATATTGAATCGTAGAATGACTCACAGGACAATAGATATTTCTAAATATCAAATAGTCAGTTGTGTCAATAAGCGAAAAATCAAAATAATCATGAAGGATAACATATGGTTCTGTGACCCTGGTAGGAACTGAATCTGTTATAAAAAGGTTTTCACAAATCTTTGCATGTTTAGCTTCAAGACTTTCCTCTTCGTCACAGGAAACGAAGAAAAACGCCACACTTGTAAGGCTGAGGAATAAGGCAGATTTCATATAGAAGAAAAAAATGTTTTGAATAATAGCCCACAAAATTAATTGTTTTTTGGTAATTATACAAATTTCAATTCACATTTTTGTGCATAGATACAAAATTAAGTATCAGCCACCCCCGAAAAGACGCGAAACAACTTACGAAACTTAACATAATACATCAAGAACTAATTTAAGTTCATCGCGACAATCAGAAAGACAATCAACCAGAGTTTAATGAAGAAGCAACTGAAAAAGGGATGATAACAACAAAAAAACGAGGTTTCACAATGTGGAACCTCGCTTTTAAATACTGGTTAGCGCCTGAGGGAACTGCTAATTCAGAGAGATTTGTTTAGTGGTTGGAATCAGTAAATACCCATTTGAAATCGATTATTAAGGCAATAAAAAAGGTAACAAAAGAAGGTAAATAGTAGTTCCCACATTCCCCAAGAAATATTGAATTACTTCTTGGCCAAAAGCTCTGACTGAGTAGGTTGTTCTGCGTTAGCAGCAACAAGCGAACCATTGATTACAACATTCTGTGCTGGCATGGTAGCAGGAGAACCGTTCCATCCTGTGAACACGAAACCTTCCTTTACTGGAGCGTCAATCGTCTGAATGACGGTTCCGAAGGCAACGGAACGCTGGTAGTAAACTCGTCCATTCAACTTGTAGGTCAACAGGAACTTCTGGCTTGACAACTCAGCTGACAAAGCGGCTGGATCGACTGCTGACTCGGCAGCAACGGAAGTCTCGTTAACTGGTGCGTTGGACTCTTCTGCGCTCTTATCCTGAGCACTTACTGTTGCGATAAACAACACGCATGCGGTTGTCATCAAGACTTTTTTAAAGACATTAATCATAGCATAACATAAATTAGTAGTAAAACACCCAAATGGTAAAAACCCTAAATGCACCACAAAGGTAAGGGGATTTTCAATACCCTCAAAATATTCTTATCCTAATTGCCTAAAATACTGATAAAAAGGAAGATTTTACCCCTTATTTGCAAACTCTACATTAAAAACAGAAATCGTAAATCATTAAAAATCTGTACCTTTTGAGTTTCAATAGTCGAATTTTCTACCCGAGGTTAAATTTCCTACTTTTTGCACTTTTCTAACATGCGTTTGACGATTTTCTTCTCCCTTTCAATCGGTTTGTCCCGTTATCCATTTCCGACGCAAAACAATTCTCCATTCCAAGCCAAAATCCAAACTACAGACACTTCAATCGCCTATTTCAAAACGCAATCGAACAAGTGCACTTATCTATCATTTTGTCCATTTTTGCCAAACACTGAGAGTGTAAATATCTTACACGACGACCAAACAAGGTCGATTTCTGCCGCAATGGGTAAAAATCTGTCAGTAAGCGCGCAAATTATTTCTCCTCCGCCGACGCACCCTTTTTCTCGACGATGCAGAGCACATATTCCTCGTTGCAGTCGAACTTCACGCGCCAAGGAGCATCCCACCCCTGCACGCGCAACCAGAGAACCTTGATACTCCAGTCGATGTGCAGCACCGAAACCAACTGCTTCAAGTCGTAGTAGTCGTGCCCCAGCACTTTATAGATCGCCTCCTTGGCGCTCCAAGCCAAATGCAAGGCCAAAGCAAATGCATCACAAGGCAAAGGCCAAGGGCGAGTCAGAGCCGCCTGATTGGCCTCCATCTGTAGCACAACCACTTCGTCCTCCTTCAGGAACTGACTCACCACGCGCTGCACGCGATTGCCCAATCGCTCGATGTCGATTCCAACCGGAGAGGGCGACACGCACACGGCAGCAAATCCCTGCGTGTGACTGATGCTCAAAAAGGGACCATTGGCCAACGACGGTGCACCGTGCTCGTCATAGAGCACCTCTTGCTCCTCGCCATAGAAGAGTGCCTTCAAGGCACAACGCACAGCCAACACCTCCAACAGGCGTTTACTGCCTGGTTTGAGGTTCTTCACCTTGTCGGCGTACAACTCCGGTCGCGACAACTGGGCGCGGAGTTCCTCCTCGCTCTCGTTGATTCGCCAGATGATATAGTCGTTTTGCTCCATAGTCATCAAATTTCAGGCACAAAGATGTGCATTTTTTCGTGAATAATCAAGGATAACTTGTTGAAAAGTTCTGAATAAACGAGGAAAAGGGTGGATAAACCTGTGCATAACCACCGAAACAGACAAAAACGCGCAGTTATCCACCACTGACGTGGATAACTCCAAGGCACAGAAAAAAGGGAAGAGTTGAATGGCTCTTCCCCTTTTCTGCTTGCTAAAATAGGACAAGCTTCGGTGTTTTTCAAGAATAGATCTAAAGGTTTGCGTTATTTAAGGTATTGTGTTATGGTTATGTCTTTAAGGTACCGCAAAGATAGGGGCAATTTCTTACCAATCCAAAAATTTCTACATGTTCTACAACACAAAAAACGATTGCACAAGCAAAAAAAGTGCTTTTCCACATATTTATAAGCGATATTTGCATCAAAAAACGACCGATGACCGCAATGTTTTGCACATTATAGCGCAAAAAAGTGAATCACCGAATGGAACAAATGAAGACTAATGCACTTGCTCGCACGCGACTGCCTGTAAGGGGTATTAAACGAATTTCTGAACGAAGGAACGGAATCACACTCACAAAAATAACCTCCTTTACACTCAATTAAACTCTGCGAGAAGATTTAAAATCACCGAATTCAACGAATGAAGACTAATACCCTCGCACGCACTCGACTGCCTGTAAGGGATATTAAACGAATTTCTGAACGAAGGAACACACACTCTCACAAGAATAACCTCCTTTACACTCAATTAAACTCTGCGAGAAGATTAAATAATCACCGAATTCAACGAATGAAGACCAACATCCTTACAAGAACTCGACTGCCTGTAAGGGATATTAAACGAATTATTGAACGAATGAAGGGAATCACACTAACAAGAATAACCTCCTTTACACTCAATTAAACTCTGCGAGAAGATTAAAAAATCACCGAATTCAACGAATGAAGACTAACATCCTTACAAGAACTCGACTGGCTGAAAGGGGTATTAAACGAATTACTGAACGAATGAAGGGACACACACTCACAAAAATAAACTCCTTTACACTCAATTAAACTCTGCGAGAGATTATATAACAAAGGAAAACAGAATGCGAATTACTGAACGAAGGAAGGGACACACTCTCACAAGAATAACCTCCTTTACACTCAATTAAACTCTGCGAGAGATTATAACAACGGGAGGCATAGAAAAGCTCAGAGAGAACGAGGGTGTCATAGAGTTCGAATCGACCTCAAGAGCTATCGAATTCTCTAATTCTCACTAATTCAATACAGATAACAAGATTACATCGCGAGCAAAAGAAAATTCTCTAATTCTCTAATTCTTGAGAATAAATTCCGTCACGCCCCGCATATACCGATGACGTAATTGAGTTGCGTTCTTTTTCCGTTCTTTTTGCTACCTTTTTCCTACCTTTTTGCTCCTTTTAAAAGGGAGGAAGAACGGGGGAGCTTTAGAGTAGGCCAACAGAGGGGAGACGACAGCATAAGTAGGTCAAAAGAGGGGAATGAAGTTTCGTGCTAATCCAGCAAATTTCGCTATTTGCAAGTACAGTGCAGCATCGTTGGCAACTCGATAATGCCGTAATCTGACACTGCCAGTCATTTCCACTCATGGCAGAACTCTCACTTGGAACGAACTATACCCACAAGTCTTTCCATGCCATTGCTCAGCATAATCATGGCATTGTGGTGGAATAAATGCGGTATGGTGTCAAGGTAGTCGCGATAGTTGTCGGTATAGGCATTCTGTATGTCCTGGTCATGATTTTTCAGTTCGATGAAGATAAGCGGAAGACCATTCACGAAGCACACCACATCGGCTCGGCGCTTGTGGATAGGCCCCTTTATCCAAAGTTCTCTGACGGCAATAAACTCGTTGTTATCCACATGGGCAAAGTCCATAACCTTGGCACGTACCAGCTCTGTCTCGCCATTAGGTTTCAGGCGAGTGACAGGTACACCATCACGCACGTAACCATACTTCTCCTCGTTAATCTGCATCAGCGTCTGTGAGCTCATGTAGTTGGTCATGCGCTCGATGACTTCTGTCTACTGCTTGTCGGACATCCATGGATTCTGACGTTTCAAGACCAGGCGAAGTTGCCGTGTCAGTACGACCTCGCTCTGTGTCTTGCGACCCAGTGTTCCTTGTTCGCCAAGTACCTCATTGTCGAAAGCATATACAGACTTCCATCCAAGCTCTTTTTCCAAGAGTTCGGCTGTCGATTTCTGTATCAGTTGGTCTTCGCAATAGTCTTTTGCCATAATTATAAATATTTACCCCTTTAATGTAGGGACCGATATTGCTATTTTATAGAATAGTGCAAGTCCTCCTACACTTTTCGAACATAGTTTCTTTAATGAAATATTGAGGAATGGGTTATTTTTCTCCCCACCTTCCTCTGGATAGATAATAACACAAGGTACATTTGGCAATGGTGCCTCTTCCGAAACCTCTTCATATCCCAAGTATTTCAATATTTTCAAGTCTCTGCTATAACCGCTCAACTGCCTTACAACATCTGTGTCAAGTATTTGAGTCTCCTTGTATTTCGGAATATACTTCGTATCGAGAATCGCCTTGAAGCCCTGCGAATGATAAAGGAAATCAGGCTTTCCTGTCAGGCTGCTATACTGATATGTGATTTTGTTCTGATATGCTTCATAGAGCAATCCATATACATAATGCTCATAGAGCAATGACATATCCAAA
>CACYQQ010000019.1 GCA_902776605.1 uncultured Bacteroidales bacterium
TGCATGAGGACGGTATGCACGATGCCGAAAGTGATGTCTTGACCTTGATGCCAGCGGCTTCGGCCTGGACGGGTGCGGGACAGAACTTAAAGAAGTCGCCTATAAGAAAATTCTAACTCTAAGAGGTATTTATGAACTCCTATAAAATGAAGATCAACGGCAACGACTATGAGGTTGCCGTCAAGGATGTAAACGGTCAGAACGTAGAGGTTGAGGTGAATGGTACAGCCTTTACCGTAGAACTGGCAGAAGCTCCTAAGGCCGAAAAACCGAAACCCGTTGTGGCTCGTCCTGTTGCTGCTCCGTCTGCCCCTGTTGCTGCTCCTGCCGCTCGTCCTGCTGCCGGTGCCGCTGGCGCGACCAAATCGCCACTGCCAGGTACCGTATTGTCGGTCAATGTCACTGTTGGTCAGTCGGTTAAGGCTGGTGACGTGGCAATCGTCCTGGAGGCCATGAAGATGGAGAACAACATCAACTGTGGCAAGGATGGTGTCGTCAAGGCTGTCTATGTACAGAAGGGCGACAACGTGCTGGAAGGTGCCGACCTGTTGTTGGTAGAATGAATTTAGGTTTTAAGGTTTTTAGGTTATAAGGTCGTTTCGCTGGTAAGGTCGTTGCACTTGTGAGGTTTTTAGGTTCTACGGTTCTTATGTGGAAGGCAGGAAATCTCGCCCACGTATTGTAACTTAACCTCATAACCTCATAACCTTATAACCTCACAACCTCACTAAACATTTCGATGTTTCGGATAAAGCGCATACACACCTACATGCTGCAGACTTTTCTGCCGCTGTTTTGCATGACGTTTGCAATCTGCTTGTTCATCTTCATAATGCAGTTCCTGTGGCGTTATGTGGATGAACTTGTAGGCAAAGGTCTCAGCTTGGGTGTGCTTGTCGAACTCTTTGCCTATGCCTCGTTGACCATGTTCCCGATGGCCTTGCCTTTGGCCATTTTGCTAGCGTCCTTGATGACGTTCGGCAACCTGGGAGACAAGTTGGAACTGTTGGCTATGAAGGCATCGGGCATCTCTTTGTTCCGCATCATGCGTCCGTTGTCCATCTTCATCGTTCTGTTGGGCATCGGTGCCTTCTTCTTCCAGAACGATGTCTTGCCGTGGGCAAACACCAAGATGTACAGTCTGCTGATTGGCATTAAGAACAAGTCGCCGGAGATGGAGATACCGAAAGGCGTGTTCTACAAGATGGAGACCAAGACGGGAGATACCTATAATCTGTATGTCCGCGACAAGAATGTCAAGACGGGCAAACTCTATGACGTGACCATCTATATCTTCTCGGGGTCGAACATCGAAGATGCCACGGTGACTGTGTCCGATTCGGCTTTTCTGCAAAGTACAGCCGAGGGTGAACATCTGAAACTCACCCTGTGGAGTGGAGAACAGGTGGGTACATTCAAGTCCAACAAACGCCAGCGAAAAGATACCCGACATCCGCAGTATCGACGCGAGAGTTTCAAGGAAAAGGTGGTTTATATCCCTTACAGCAATAACCTGGAACGTACCGACGAGTCTTTTCTCTCGTCCAAACATGTGGGAAAGAACCTCTCGCAGTTGATGGAGTCGGTCGATAGTATGGATTGCCGCATTGACAGTATCAACCTGGTGTATGGAGCCCAGTTGCATCACTCTTATTTCAAGAACGTGAGTGAGGCGCAACGTAATGATACCGTCTTCTTCGAGAAGATTGCGGCGCACCAGAAAGAACCCATCAACTTGGATTCGGTCTATGCCTCCTTGCAACCCCGACAGATGGTGCGAGTCACCGAAGAGGCGCAGAACCGTAGCAAGGCGGTGGTGCGTTCTTTCGATATCCGTAAAGAGATGCAGGCCAAGGAGTATAAGGACCGCGCTCTGCACGAGATTGAGATTCACAGAAAGTTCACTTTGTCGATAGCCTGTCTGCTGTTCTTCCTGATAGGTGCTCCGTTGGGAGCCATCATCCGAAAGGGCGGACACGAGTGGTCTCCGTGGTTCGGCATCTGGTTCTCCAGCATGGTGTTAGCTCCCATCGGCGCCTTCCTAACCTGGCGCGCCATCAACGACTCGACCCTTTTTGACTGGGATGCCTACAAGATAGCGTTCATCCGTGTGACGCGTCGAGTCACCACGTTCCTGAAAAACAGGGGCATCATCAATCGCTCGACATTGATAAAACTGCGTTATGCTATATCGCATAAACGCGAAGAGACACCCAATGATAACTAATCCTGACCAGGCGACCCACTTCTGAAAGTTGGACCAACGCCTGCCAACATGCACTTTCTTAACAATTTATATTTATAGTCTTTTAAGGTAAAATTAAAATGGAACAATTATCAGCTCGCCTTTTGGCACTTTCTCCATCAGCCACTTTGGCTATGTCTCAGAAGAGCCAGGAACTCAAGGCTCAAGGTCTTGACATCATCAACCTCAGTGTGGGTGAACCGGATTTCAACACTCCCGACCACATCAAAGAGGCTGCCAAGCAGGCTGTCGATAACAATTTCTCGTTCTATACGCCCGTGCCTGGATACATGTCCTTGCGTCAGGCTATCAGCGACAAGCTGAAACGCGAGAACGGTGTCGAATTCAGCCCTGCACAGATCGTAGTTGGTAATGGTGCCAAACAGGAGATCTGCAACGTCATCCTCTCGATTGTCGAGAAGGGCGATGAGGTCATCATCCCCACCCCAGCTTGGGTCTCTTACTTCGAGATGGTGAAGTTGGCCGAAGGCACCAATGTTCCGTTCCTTTGTGGTCAGGAGCAGGATTTCAAGATTACTCCAGCACAGTTGGAGAGTCTGATTACCGACAAGACAAAAGTGCTTTTGCTCTGTTCTCCATCGAACCCTACCGGAGCTATCTACAGCAAGGAGGAGTTGGCCGCTTTGGCAAAAGTGTTGGCTAAGTATCCTCGCATCATCGTCATTGCCGACGAGATTTACGAGCATATCTCTTATTGCGGACAATTGACCAGCATCGCCTCGTTCCCCGAATTGAAGGACCGCGTGGTCATCATCAATGGCGTTTCCAAAGCTTACGCTATGACCGGTTGGCGTATCGGTTTCTGTGCTGCACCACTCTGGATTGCCAAGGCAGTCACTAAGTTACAGGGTCAATATACCAGCGGTTGTTCCAGCATCGCACAGAAGGCAGCCGAGGCCGCTTACGTCGGTTCACAGGAGTGCGTCGAAGTGATGCGTCAGGCCTTCGAGCGTCGTCGTGACCTCATCTTCGGTCTGGTTCAGGAGATTCCTGGATTTAAGTTGACCAAGAAACCACAAGGTGCTTTCTATGTCTTCCCCGAGGTGAACACCCTGTTCGGCAAGAAGACTCCAGCAGGCAAGGTCATTGCTGATGCTAACGATTTGGCCATGTATATCCTCGAAGAGGGTCATGTAGCAGGTGTTTCGGGTGACGCTTTCGGTGCGCCAGACTGCATCCGTTTCAGCTACGCTACCTCGGAAGAGAAGATTACCGAGGCTATGCGTCGCGTCAAGGAGTGTATTGCCGCTTTAGCATAAGCTACTCATAACCAATCACGTCTATGTCTATGAAAAAGATTATCATCATCCTTTGGCTTCTCTTTCTGCTGGGTTGCGGAGGTGTCTATCTGATTTTCTCTGGCATTGCCAGTGGAAAGATTGGATATATGCCACCCATCGAAGAGTTGGAGAACCCCAAGAACAAGTTCGCTACCATCATTTATTCCTGCGATTCAGTCGAGTTGGGCCGTTTCAGTCAGGCCAAGGAGAACCGTGTCTATGTGGACTATAATTCTCTCTCTCCTTATCTGATTCAGGCGTTGGTGGCAACCGAGGATGAGCGATTTGTCGAACATTCAGGCATAGACGTGCCATCTATCTATCGAGCTCTGTTCAAGACTGTTCTGTTGCGACAGCGGTCGGCTGGAGGCGGTTCGACCATTACGCAGCAGTTGGCCAAGCAACTCTATACGGAGGACCCCGAGGCCGGTTTCATTGCCCGCGTGATGCAGAAACCTGTGGAGTGGGTCATCGCCGTTAAGTTGGAGACGCTTTATACGAAGGAGGAGATTTTGAACATGTATCTCAACAAGTTCGACTTCTGCTATAACGCTGTCGGTATCCGTTCGGCCGCCCATATCTACTTTGATAAGTTCCCGAAAGACCTTGATATTCAGGAGGCTGCCATGTTGGTCGGTATGTTGCAGAACCCAGCAATGTACAATCCCGTGCGTCGCACCGAGAAAACTTTCACCCGACGTTCGGTGGTGCTGAAGCAGATGGAGAAAGCCGGTTTCATCACCGAACAGGAATATGATTCGCTCAAGAATCTGCCTCTCTTGCCCAAGCGCGACATCCATGGTCACTATAAGTTGGCTAATTCGGCCGACCACAAAGCTGGCTTGGCCCCCTACTTCCGCGAGTATCTCCGAAAAGTGTTGCGTGCCCGTAAACCTGACCCCAAACGCTATGCCTCTTGGCAAGCGCAACAGTATCTTGAGGACAGTATAGCGTGGGAGACTAATCCGCTGTATGGTTGGTGCAACAAGAACCACAAGTACGATGGTTCAACCTACAACCTCACGACTGATGGTTTGCGCATCTACACTTCCATCGACAGTCGCATGCAGCAATATGCCGAACAGGCGGTGGTAGAACAGTTGCGCGACTATTTGCAACCCGAGTTCAACAACGAGAAGAAGGGGCAACCCAATGCCCCTTACAACAAGAAACTCACCGAAGAAGAGGTCACCCAGGCACTGCGCCGCGCCATGCGTCAGAGTGCTCGTTACAATACAATGTTGTCGGGTGGCTACACGCGTGAGCAGATTGAGGAGGCCTTTGTCACGCCTGTCGATATGAAAGTCTTCTCTTGGCAGGGTGAGATTGATACCGTCATGACACCGTTGGACTCCATCCGTTGGCAGAAGCAGTTCCTGCGTGCCGGATTCATGTGCATGGAC
Organism: uncultured Bacteroidales bacterium; assembly: GCA_902776605.1. Classification (GTDB taxonomy): domain Bacteria; phylum Bacteroidota; class Bacteroidia; order Bacteroidales; family UBA3663; genus Liminaster. Next base: position 4,950 of record CACYQQ010000019.1, read on the forward strand.
ACCTGCGGTTATGTTAAAGCGTATGTGGGAGGTCCCGATTTCGCTGCTTTCCAGTACGATATGGTCACTTCGGGGCGTCGTCAGGTGGGTTCGACTATCAAGCCGTTGCTCTACACGATGGCGATGGAGGAGGGGCGTACCCCTTGTGACGAGGAGTTGAACTCACAACCTGTTCTGTATGATGCCAATGGCCGACCTTGGACCCCCCGCGATGGCGGCAAGGAGTGTATCGGCGAGATGGTGACTCTCCAGTGGGGATTGATGAACTCCAACAACTGGATTTCGGCTCGTGTCATGTCTAAGTTGTCGCCCGAAGCCTTTGTCCGACTCCTGCACTCCATGGGTATTCGCAATCACTTGGAACCTGTGTTGTCGCTCTGTCTCGGCGTTTGCGATGTCTCTGTCGAAGAGATGGTTACGGCCTATAGTGCTTTCCCTGGTCGTGGTCAATGTGTCTCGCCCATTTATGTGCAGAGCATCTGTGACAATAATGGCATCGAAGTGGCACGTTTCACCCCAAAACGCAAGGAGGTCTTCTCGTTCGATGCCTACTTGAAGATGTTACCCATCCTTCGGGATGTCATCGACAACGGTACGGGACAGCGTATCCGTTACCGTTACAAGATTGAGGCTCCGATGGGTGGTAAGACTGGAACCACCAACGACAACTCCGATGGTTGGTTTATGGCCTTCACGCCAAGTCTGGTGGCAGGTACTTGGGTAGGTGGAGACGAACGTAGTATCTCGTTCGACCTGATGAAGTATGGTCAGGGTGCCTCTATGGCGCTCCCAATCTTTGCCAACTTCATCAAGAAAGTCTATGAAGATGAACGCCTTCCGTACAACGAGGAGGAACAATTCATCTATCCCGAGGACTTCGACCCTTGTGCCAATGCGGCCAAGGTTCAAGTGCAGGAGACCGAGAGTGGGTTCTTTGATTGACCCTCTCCCGACCTCCCCACAAGGGGAAGGAGTAATCAGAATGTGAGGGCGTCCAATGAATGAGTCCTTGTTTTCTGGCATACTTCCCTTAACAAGGAATCTCTTTTGTACCTGTTGAGGGGTAATTGTTGTCCATCGGGTCAAACGTCCTTTTCACTTCTTTTTCATTTCTTTTTCACCTTCCCTTTCACTTCTCTTTTTTCAATTAATATGCTTATTGCTCTACAAAAGAAACATGATAATATTGCCGAGTACTTGCTGTACATGTGGCAACTGGAAGACCTCTTGAGGGGTTGCGATTGCGATCCTGACAAAATTGCCCCTTTGGCCGACCGTTTTCGTGGCATTGAGGGTATGGACGAGGTCAAGATAGAGGCTATCCGTCAGTGGTACTTCGACTTAGCTCAAATGTTGCTCACCGAGGGCAAGCGCAAGTCGGGTCATTTGCAGATCAACATCAACACCCTGATGGATATGACCGACCTGCACTTGATGTTGCTCAAGAGTGAGAAGGATGCCATCTATACGGCGGCTTTCTACAACACCTTGCCTTTCATTGTCGAACTCCGCAGCAAGGAGGGTAATGACCCCGTCGGCGAGATAGAGACTTGTTTTACAGCGCTATACGGAGTTCTTTTGCTTCGTCTCCAAAAGAAGGAAATCAGTAAGGAGACCGAGGTGGCTGTCCAACAAATCAGTAAGTTCCTGGGTCTGCTCAGTGAGAAGTACAAACAGTGGAAGTCGGGCGAACTGAAGTTCGATGAAGAGGAAGAAGAGACTCTCTGAAGACCCTCTCTGCCCTAAAGGGCATCTCCCCCTTAATGGGGAGAATTGGTTTGCTATTATTTATCATTAACATTTTAATTTATATACTTTAACCTCTCTATGCATATAATCTCCCTTCCAATGAAGGTGGAGGGACGGGGAGAGGGTCAAAATCGTTAATATATTATATGTCGCAGCTGACAGAAGAAATCAATAAACGTCGTACATTCGCCGTCATCGCACATCCGGATGCCGGTAAGACCTCTTTGACCGAGAAATTACTCCTTTTTGGTGGCGCCATCCATGTGGCAGGTGCCGTCAAGAGCAATAAGATCAAGAAGACTGCCGCCTCCGACTTTATGGAGATAGAGCGCCAGCGTGGTATCTCGGTAGCTACTTCCGTCCTTTCTTTCGACTATGCCATTGAGGGAAAGGAATATAAGATCAATATCCTCGATACGCCAGGTCACCAAGATTTCCAAGAAGATACCTTCCGCACGCTGACTGCCGTCGATTCCGTCATCATCGTCATCGACTGCGCCAAGGGTGTCGAGAGCCAGACCTACAAGTTGATGGAGGTGTGCCGTATGCGCAATACTCCTGTCATCGTCTTTGTCAACAAGATGGACCGCGAGGGCAAGAACCCCTTCGACCTCATGGACGAGTTGGAGAAGGAGCTCAAAATCTCTTGTCGCCCAATGACTTGGCCAATCAATATCGGCGAGCGTTTTAAGGGTGTCTATAATCTCTACGAGAAGAGCCTCAACCTCTATACCCCCAGCAAGCAGACCATCTCCGAGAGTGTGGCTATCAACGGTCTCGACGACCCCGAACTGGATGCCCGTGTCGGCGAACAGGATGCCAACCAGTTGCGCGAGGACGTAGAACTCCTCTCTGGTGTCTATCCCGACTTCGACCATCAGGCTTATCTGGATGGTCACTTGGCTCCCGTCTTCTTCGGTTCGGCGCTCAATAACTTCGGTATCAAGGAGTTGCTCGATTGTTTCTGTAAGATTGCACCATCGCCACGTCCTACCACTACGGTCGAGCGCGTAGTCAAGCCCGAGGAAGAATCCTTCTCTGGTTTTGTATTCAAGATTCATGCCAACATGGATCCCAACCACCGTTCCTGCATCGCTTTCGTCAAGATTTGTTCCGGCAAGTTCGAGCGCGGTACCTATTATAAACATGTGCGCCTCGACCAGAAGATGCGTTTCTCGGCTCCGACCTGTTTCATGGCTGCCAAGAAAGAGATTGTCGATGAGTGCTGGCCAGGTGACATTGTCGGTTTGCCCGATAGTGGCGGTACCTTCAAGATTGGCGACACCATCACCAGCGGCGAGAACCTCCACTTCCGTGGCATCCCATCCTTCTCGCCCGAACTCTTCAAGTATGTCGAGAATGCCGACCCAATGAAAGCCAAGCAGTTAGCCAAGGGCATCGACCAACTCATGGACGAAGGTGTGGCACAGGTCTTCACCAACCAGTTCAATGGCCGCAAGGTCATCGGTACGGTGGGTCAGTTGCAGTTCGAGGTCATCCAGTTCCGTCTGGAGCACGAATACAACGCCAAGTGCCGTTGGGAACCCATCAAACTCTACAAGGCGTGCTGGATGGAGAGCGACGACGAGGCCGAACTCAAGGACTTCAAACGTCGCAAGATGCAGTTCATGGCGCTCGACAAAGAGGGTCGCGACGTCTTCCTTGCCGAATCCTCCTATGTGCTCCAGATGGCGCAGCAGGACTTCCCGCACATCAAGTTCCACTTCACCAGCGAGTTCTGAAAAGGCTCGCTGGGCAGCATGAAAACTACCGTTTTCGATAAGTCATTGACAGAAAGTTCGCTTTCTGTCATGACGAGGAAACATCTTTCGAAAAACTAACCTTACTTCCAAAATTGTTATGAACAGAATCCTTACTATTACCGGAATCACCCTTTTAAGCATTCAGTCTTGTTGTTGGGCAGAACAGTTGACTTTGCAGCAAGCTTTGTCCCGTCTCAATCAAAGCAGCCAAGCCGCAGCTGCATTGCGGACTTTGGGACAGTCTATACAATCTCCTGATAATCAATATAAACTCACCTATACTGCCCGAGTAGAGGAGTCAAACCAGAACCTCTTTTATGTGCTCAATGCGCCGTCGAAGGTGTCGGACAAATCCCATCACGGCGGTTTCCTTATTCTCTCGGCCGACGATGTGGCACCCGCCCTTTTGGCTTATGGCGATACAGAGTTCGATACCGAGCACTTGCCCGACAACGTGAAATATTGGTTGAAGGGCTACGAGAAAAGTATCCAGCTGGCCATACAGAAGGGGCAGTCTTTTCAAGCAACCGCTGTCTTGGGCGCTCCCGTTCCTGCCCTTATTCAGACCCATTGGGGGCAAAGTGACAACTATGCGACCTTAGTGCAACAGAAAGTGAATGCGGCAGCGCTCGACGCTGGTGTTGCCCCTTATTCGACGGTAACAGGTTGTGTTGCAACCGCTTTGGCGCAAGTGCTTAACTATTACAAGTACCCCGCACAGGGGGAGGGAAGTGTCACCTACCAGTTCAACCATGACATAGTACAGAAGACAACCGACGGCCGTGACACGACCGTCTATGTGCCACTCACACTCTCCGCCGATTTCTCGACCTCCCGTTATGATTGGAACCACATGGCAAATGCCTATTCCTACGAGTGGCTCAACGACACCGATTATCGCTATGTAGAGACCTCTCCGACCGAAAATAAAGCTGTAGCTCAGTTGATGTACGATTGTGGTGTGGCAGTCCAGATGGAATATGGCTATGATAGTAGTAATTCTTGGATAGATAATTGTGCCTACGCACTTTACAATTATTTCGGTTACGATAAGTCGCTTCGTCATGAGTATCGAAGTTGTTATGACCAAGAGCAGTGGAATGCCATGATTTACAACGAACTTGCAGCTAGACGTCCAGTTTTGTATAATGGCAATGCCGGAGAATCAGGTCACGCTTTTGTTTGTGATGGATATTCGTCCGACGGTCTTTTTCATATCAACTGGGGCTGGAATGGTTCCTGCGACGGTTTCTTCTCTTTGTGGGGAGAGAGTGCCTTGCAACCTGTTGAGGACTATACAGGTTATCGTTATACCCAACACATCGTTTGTGGCATCCAACCTGACCGCGGTGGAGAAATGTCGCCCGACCGTTTTGTCTGTATTGAGGATGTGGAGTTGATGTATTACAGCGACGATACTTACGATTACGAATCGGTGCAAGGTTTGACTTTCAGTCAGCGCCCTTGGTTATGTCTGGATGGATATGTTGCCAACAGTGGCATCCGTCACATGAATTGCCTGTTCGGTTTGAAGTTCGAGAACGTTGACGATCCCACTTTGACGTACATATCGGCAAGGAATGACCCTTATAGGATGGACGTAAATTATTGGTTGCATGCGATTTATGTGAATTCCAACGCTGTACTCAAAGCAGGCACCTATCGTGTCATTCCTGTTTGGGCCGATACTTTGGCACAAGTCACCGATATGGATGCTTGGCATGTAATCCCATTTGTGCTAGGTCAGAATCCTCCAACGATTACTTTTACAAGCGATTCCCGATATAGTCTGTCGAAGTACGAAAATGGTAGCCCACAACCCGTTTCGGCTGACAAATCTTATGGTTTGGCAGGTATGGCCGTGTTCGAAGGAGTGATGTGTGCCGTTCCCGATAAGGGAATAGACCGTGCCCGTCTGGGTCTGAAGTTCGTGTTGGAGAGTGATCCGTCGTATGTCTGCATCGCGCCAACCAGTTACTCTTGTTTCCCCAAGACGATGAGCAATATCTACGATTATTATATTCAGGCCTTGACCATGGATATCCCTAAGAAAGGAACTTATCGAGTTTATCCCGTCTGGGCCGATTGGGAAAGCGACCCTTACGATGATGACAACTGGCAGGAGATACCTCGATTGATGGACGAGTTACCTTGCATCTCATTCGAAGAGGAGTGTCTGGTTCGTCTGGCAAGTGCTCCTATTGTTACGTTCAAGACTATCAACAATGGCTATTTCCCTTATCTGACCTTCTCGGTCAAGGCAAATCAGGCGGCACCCAGCACTATCACGGTGATGGTCTATGTCTACCAGAATACGCCCGAAGATCCTTCTCGCTATTCCTATCAGAGTTCTTTTACACGCAGCATTGGCCGTCCTAACCGGAACAAGATTGTACAGATTACCAACTTGAACTTGTCGTCGTCCCGATTGGAGCAAGGCAGGGAATATCTTTATCAGTTGTACTATCTTTATAATGATCCGCAGCGGGGAAGTGTACAACAGCGAATCAGTTCCCGTGAGGACAATACTTTCTCCATCGAGGATGCTGTTACTGCTATCGACGACTTGCCTATTGTCGATATTGTTGACTGCGCCGACCGCCGTTTCGACCTGATGGGCAGAGAAATCAAACATACCGCGCCATCGCGCATCTACATCGAGAACGACAAGAAAGTACTGGTACGTTAATCCGGTACTTTCCTCACCGAATAATACGCAAGTAAAAGTGAAGATGATTCAAACTTCGATGTGTTGTTGATACTGAAGTTTTATAGAGAAATAGACAGCAAGATATGACGAAAGAAGAACTACTACAGAAACTGACCGAGATAGAATGGGACGACTTTGAGTGCAAGGCCGCCCAAGATAAGTTGCCTGAGGATGTCTGGGCAACAGTTTCTGCATTTTCGAACACTTCGGGCGGCTGGATAGTTTTCGGTGTTCGGCAACAGGGTAAGAGGTTTGATATTCAGGGTGTTAACAATGGAGAGAAGACGGAGTCGGATTTCCTGAATACATTGCGCAACGGGCAGAAATTTAATCTGCGATTGTCGGCTTCGGGTCAGAAATACGATTTCGACGGGAAACTGGTGCTGGCGTTCTTTGTGCCATCGGCTATCGTCAAGCCTGTCTATTTCGGAAATCCAATTAACACCTATATCCGCACGGGCAGCGGAGATCGTCGCGCCACCGAAACAGAGGTGATGGCGATGATGCGTGATCAAGCTTTTGGCAGCAAGAGCGAGCAGGTGGTGGAGGGAACGAGCATTGCAGACCTCAATAGAAGTTCGTTAGAAACATATAGAAATCATATTCGTTATGACAATCCCTCGTTCCCATATAAGGATTTGCCAGATGAGCAATTCTGTGACAAAGTGGGAATCTCGAAAAACGGGCTATTGACCATTGGTGGCATCTTGATGCTTGGAACTCGAGATGCCGTGCAGCGGTATATAAGCAATTTTTGGATTGACTATTTGGAAATTCCGGGAAAGACTTTGGCCGAAGCTCGTGTGCGTTATACCTACCGTATGCAGGAGCAGGACAACATCTGGGAGTCGTATCAGATTATCCTACAGCGGTTACGTAATTTCGTGGATGCGCCTTACAACGCACAGCCAGATGGTGCGGGAACGGAAGACGAGTCTTTGTTATTTGCCTTGCGTGAAGGTCTGACCAATTGTTGCGCTCATGCCGACTACTTCAGTCCTATGCACCCGACCATACGAGTGTTTTCAGACCGCATTGAATTGCAGAATCCCGGCAGGTTTATGTTCCCCTTATCGGAATTGCGTACACAGATTCATTCCATTCCGCGCAACCCAAACATCATCAAGTTTTTCCGTTATGCCAAATTAGGTGAAAATGCGGGCTATGGCATCGACAAGATGCTGGTTTGGGAAAGCGAGAATCGTGGCAAAGTGGAATTTGCCAGCGACTTGGTTAGTTCTACCATTACATATTGGTTCAGTGAACAAGTTGGTGGTCAAGTTAGGGAACAAGTTAGGGAACAAGTTAGGGAACAAGTTAGGGAACAAGTTCTCCGTATTATAAATGTGATGGGAGACGATGCTTGTTCTCTTTTAGAGATTCAAAAGAGATTAAAATTGTCGGGCAAAAGGAATGTTTTTATGAATTTCTTAAAGCCTGCCATTGAAGGTGGTTATGTGCTTCGTTCTTATCCGGACAAGCCGAATCATCCTCGACAGCGGTATTATCTCTCTGAAAAGGGTAAGAAATTGATAAAGTAGCCTGTCAATGGTTACTTTATCATTCACTCCAATATGCGTGCAATACTTGTTTTCATCAATTCGTGGCCGAAAGTTTGCTTAACCCAACAGAAATACGTATCTTTGCAGCAAAGAAACTTTAGATGTTATTGCCATGACTACGCTGAATCTTATCACCTTTGCCTCCGTCTTTCAGGAGAAGACGCAAGAGGCTATCCGTCAGGCGCATAGCGAGTTGTTTGATGCGCTCAGTGCTCATTATGATGTCAAGGTCATCTTCGAGGAGGAGTTGTCGACCTTCCGTCCCCAGCCCCGGGAGATGACGTTGCTCTTCATTGCCACGGGTGGTACCGAGGGCATGGTGGTGCGCCGTTACAAGGAGTTGGCACATCCGCTCATTTTCCTGACCGATGGCAAGGCCAATTCGTTGGCAGCCTCGATGGAACTGTGTTGTTGGGTACGCCAGCAGGGAGAGACATGTGCCATCTTGCATGGTTCGATGGAGGTCATCCTTGCCAAGCTGAGGGTGCTGGAGGAGCGCAAGAAATTGTCGGGACTGCGTATCGGCCTGATTGGCGAACCCTCCGACTGGTTGGTTTCCAGCGGAGTAAGTTATGCCCGAGCTCGCGAGGTGTGGGGTGTGGAGTATGTCAACCTCGACCTCCAGCAGGTGGTGCAATATTTCGAGGAAGAGACCGTCACCGATGACCTCTTGGCCGCCGTCGATGCTTTCTTGCAACGGGCGCAGTCGTGTCGTGAACCCCACCGAGAGGATGTCATCAAGGCCATGCGTCTGTATCGGGCTTTGAAGAGAGTGGCCCAGCAACGACATCTGGATGCCCTTACTGTTCAATGTTTTGCACTCATTCCTGCCACCCATACGACAGGTTGTCTGGCCTTGGCCTTGCTCAACGACGAGGGCATCGTGGCAGGTTGCGAGGGCGACCTCCAATCCATCTTCACCATGCTGCTCTGCAAGCGTCTCACGGGTCAAGATACCTTTATGGCCAATCCCGCCTTCCTCGACACCGAACGCGACGAAGTGCTCTTTGCTCATTGCACCATCGGCCTCAACCAATGCCGTAACTATGTGGTGCGCAGTCACTTCGAGAGTCAGAGTGGTGTCGCCATCCAGGGCATCCTTCCCACCGGCGCTGTCACCGTTGTCAAGTTCGGCGGTCGCGCCTTGGACGAGGCGTTCATTTGCGATGGCGAATTGCTCGACAATCAGGACGACGAACGCAAATGCCGCACGCAGATACGTATCCGCTTGAACCGCAAGGGAGTATGCGAACAGTATTTCCTCTCCAACAATATCGGTAATCACCACATCATCCTCTTCGGACATCATGCTCAGCAACTTCAGGAACTCTGTCAGTCCATGGGTGTCCGCGTGAGGGAATAATAAAGTAATACAAGAAATGCTATGAAAAGACTGTTCCTTTTATTGTTGGTTTGTTTGCCACTGATAAAACTTGCTGCCCAGCCTTATAGCCCAACCTCTCTTGATAAGGCTAAGGCAAGGAAGCAATTCATGACTGATTACAACTCTTATAGAAATGCTCCTACGGATTCCTTATATACAAAGTTGAAGACGATGGATTGGAATTATCCAGTAGCTCCTTCGAACTATGCTTTCCTTTTCGCTTGTCTCTATCAGATAGATGGAGAGTTCGGAGAAAGTTATGCTTATTGGGTCTATCACTATTTCAAAAAGCATCCTGAAGAATATGTTTTCGCTGCTTCGAAGTTGACATCGTTCTCCGCCAAAGAGCAGGAAGATATCCGCGTCAAATTATATAATGAGTTGTATTATACGTACACCGAGGAAGAAGAATCTAAGATTGATAAAGGGAATTTTTTCAAGTCTTTCCCAAATGCAGAAGTGCTGTTTCCCAACCGTTTTATTATGGAATACAGGATTTTTCATGATTTTGCATTGAGCAAATACACTCTTATTCCAGTATATGTTTGTGACCGCAATGATGATACTGCCAATGTCCGTAATTCTCCAGGAGGCAAGGTTGTGGCTCGCCTCAGCAATGAGTTCCCATTAGACATCGACTCTATTCAAGGGAAATGGTGCAGGATTGCTAAAGGTAAATATTGGAGTGCTGATGATACAGAATTGTTAGAAGTCAAAGACCGCGAACGCTGGATTCATATTTCTTGTTTAGGGACTGACTTCGTGGGAATTGATAACCGCACGTTCTATCTTCATACTGAACCCTCGGCCGAGTCGAAGTCTTTCCCTATTCAGACAGAGAAGGATGGCGATATAGATTTTATCTTGGATAAAAAGAATGAATGGGTCAAAGTACAACTGAGTGGAGGTAAAATCGGTTGGGTTCACATTGCAGAAATCTGCGGCAATCCATATACAATATGTTGCTGACAGTTATTTTTAGCGGACACCATAATCCTAAAATGTTACGAATTTTCTTTCCTTTCTTTTGGTCGGCCCTGTTCTTGTTGGTAGCTTGCGGATGTCCGAATAGTGGTGTGCCCAATCCGATACCCTCTGTGTATTACTGGAAGTCGGACTTCCATCTCTCGATGGCCGAAAAGCAATTCTTGCATGACCATCGAATAGGAAAACTCTATTTGCATCTTTTTGATGTCGTGCGTGAGGGCACAACCCTTCATCCCAGTTCAACGGTGAGGTTTACAGATAGTCTTCCTGCTGACATTCAGGTCATTCCAGTTGTTTTCCTGAACTTCGATATCCTCAATGACACAACGGGAACAGCAGAATTGCCTCAGCTTCTGGCAAGGCGTGTCCGTCGTATGATGGAATTGAACGGAGGGTGCTTACCTCAGGAGTTGCAAGTTGATTTCGATTGGACAGCACGCAACGAAACCCTTTATTTTCAGCTACTTGCCCAATTGCGGGATGCCTTACAAAAGGAGGGTATTCCTCGACTTTCTGCCACCATCCGTCTTCACCAATTGGCGCGACCAATACCCCCTGTCGATTATGGCGCGTTGATGGTCTATAATGTAGGAAATTACGCCAATCCGCGAGAGCGTTGTTCCATCTTGACACCTCAGTTGGTGCGTCCTTATCTACCGTATTTGTCGAGCTATCGCTTGCCCCTTTGTTCTGCCTTGCCAGTCTATCAATGGAACCTGCTCTATCATCGGGATCACTTCGAGTGCATTCTTCGTGGAGTTAACCTGCTGGATACCACCAAGTTCGAACGTATCGACGACATTCACTATCGCAGCCTCTCGTATCAAGCCATCCCTATAGGAACTATCTTTATGCAGGGTGACGGCAGAATTTTACCTGGCGACGTAGTCCGCCATGAGAGGGTCTCTGCCGCTATGCTCGATAGTGTACGGCTTATGCTCAACGAAGTTTCTCCTGCCAGTTGTCAGCAGGTCATTCTATATCATTTAGACGAACAACAATTATCCTCCTATACGTATGAAGAGTTGGAAAGTATTTATATGGGTCGTTAACCTCTTCTTGTCCGTGCCTGTAACTGGTTGGGCCTGTGGCTATTGGGACAACCATGCCAACTATAACATTTTTCGGTGCGTCGAACCTCTGCCTGATGCCAAGGCCGCACAATTTAACGAGACCTTGCAGTTCTGGGCCAAGTACACGGGGCTGGAAGTTGACCAAGTCAGTCCCGATATTCGATGGCTTGATATGGAGACGTTCGACCAATTGAACGAGAAGAACCAGCTCATTGTCAATCCCAACGAGAATCAATTGCTCAAGACATTGAGTGAGAGGAAGGATGTCCGTGCCATTGAGTTTCTTCGTCTCAATACCAGGTTGGAGGAGTACCGGAATAATTCTAACAAATGGAAATACGAGGAAGTGACGGAGCAGGATTTCCAGAAATTGCTCCAACAGATTGAGTCTCTGGAAGTTCCCGAGACTTTGTCTCAGCGCAAGACTTTTTTGCGAATGCGTTGTCTCTACCACATGAAACGTTATGACGACTGCCTCAACCTGTGGGAGGGGGAAGTCTCTCAGTGGGCCGATAGTCCTTTGCGCATGCGCGTAGAGGGCTATGTGGCAGGCATTTACTTTGCCCGAGGTGAGTTCTCCAAGGCGAGCGACATTTATTTTCGATTGGGTGACGATGAAAGTATCATCATGTGTGTCAATAGGTTGCTGAATGCCTCCAACGCTGAGGGTGAGTATCAGCGCGACCCGAACAGCCGTTTGCTGGGTTACCTTCTTGAAGATTATGCCAACTATTATTACCATGCCATAGCACATGATATTGCACATTTGCCTGCCGAGGAACACCCTATCTGGAGTACCGTCTGGGGCGAAAGTAGCAAGATGGAGCAGTTTGCTCTTCGCGTCGTGAAAGAGGGCAAGGCGCAAGATTTGCAGATGTGGCAGACTTTTGCAGGTTTCATTCAGTTGGTTCGAGGTGAATCGCGCAAGGCCTACAACTCTTTCTGCGCGGCCGAAACGCTGGAAGGTAACTTGATATCTCCGACCCTGATTAGTTATTACAAGTTGATGGCACAGCTCGACTACCAGCAACCGAATGCCGAGCTTGATGAGTACCTCGGCGAAGCGTTGGTATCTTTCAGTCAAGGACATTTTAGTAGTGCCTATGAGGCAAGAAATATTCACGAACTCTTTGATTATGAGCTTTCTACTCGTATCGAAAAATATCTCAAGCGGAAGAAAGTACCTCATTTGCCCCTCTTCTTTGCCCAAAGTATTTATGCCGGTTGGGGGGACAATGGCACCTTGGAAATGTCCGATCATCTCACAGTCGCGCAGGTGCGTCAGATATTGGATGTGGTTAGGACGGAAAGTTGTTCCGACGCCCTTGTTGCCAAGCTGTTGCCTGTGGTGAAATTTTCGGAGCATAGCATTTTGGAGGTCTTGGGCACGAAATTGTTGCGAGAGGGGCAATTTGCCGAAGCCGCCGCCTGCTTGAAGAAAGTGCCCATGTCGTATCTGAAAACCCTTGGCATAGCTCCTTATCTGGCTTCCCGTGTTCCCTCGCAAGTGCCGTTCACGCGCCAGGACTATCAGTATCCCTCCGAGTCGGCCTTGTCCCGAAATGTCAAGTTGGAGTATTGCCGCCAAGTGCTTGATTTACAGCGACAGATAGCAACCTGTTCCGACGTTGCTCAACGGCATTCTCTGCAATACCGTTTGGCCGACCTCTATTTCCAAGCCTCGCCCGCTGGTGACCTTTGGGCTATCAGCGAATATGGACAAAGCGAGACTACAGATTCTCTTTGCAACGGTTTGAACCTGTTGGCCGATTCCTTGATTCACAAGATTCTTGCTGAAACCACCGACAAGTCGATGCAGATTTTCTGTTATTATGCTTTGGCCGCCAATCCCGTCAATGGTGTGGTTCCCTCTCTTGTCTATGAATATAGTCCCAAGACCATCCAGTTGTCGGCCTCCAAAGGTCAGTCTTATCAAGCCTACCAATGGTTGCAACAAAACCGTACGCCAGCTCATCCCGTGTTTGCCTCGTGCGACTGGCTGAAACTCTATGTCATCGAACGGCCCGACGATAGTCCTTCCTACTCGTCGGTAGTATATAATTGGTTATTTGAAAGTCCTTCACAGAACGTTGCAGAAGAGGTGGCTTCCTGTGCCATCGGTTTGTTTTCTCTTACTTCAAAGGTCAGTGTCCTGTGTCTGCCGTGCCCGCTTTTGAATGTGGCAACTTTTGCCACACTTTTCTGTGGCAAATAGGTTCTGTTCGGTCGGAAAGTGCGTTCAATTCGACCTTCCTCGTTCATTCTCATTGTTCCCAGAAAGGACAATAATATCGTGAATCCTGTTTCCCATTCCGGAATCTTCTGATTTTAGCTATTCCTGATTTTAACTGAAAACTGCTCAAACGACCAAAATTTCCGGCGTTTGAGCAGTTTTCAGTTTGTTTCGAGGGGCGAGGGGGAAGGGTTATTTCGGCTTCTCGGGTTTGAATACAGGACGGATGACGCGGTTCCAACGACGCATGTCGTCCATTTCGCTGATATCGACCTTCTCGCTGATGAGTTTGGCGCGGAGGGCACTGACACTGTATTTCACTCCGAGGGCTTTCTGTTTTTCAGCCCAGGCACGATATTGTTCGTCTGTCCAGTGATAAATCGGGATGTCCTTGATAATCTCATAGTTCTTGATATCCAATTCGTTAAGGAAATTTACGGCGCGGTCAATACCCTTTTGAGTGACATCCGTACTGGCAAAGATATAGACCTTGAGGTCGGGCTTCTTCTTTGAGAAGTAGAAGTAATCGTATATATTATCTATTGTCCCTTTGAGCCAAGAGTTGTGTGGGCGATAGGACCAATCTCCCTCTTGCCATTTTCCCTCAACTACATAGCGCCATTTATCGTTGTGCAGAACTATAGTCTGCACGCGTGGCACATTGTCTTTGACGGTGTCGGGAATAATCACGTCTTTGGTTACAATATTGATTGTCTTTGGCGGTCTGTCATACTCGATTTTCTTAATCTCAGAATAATGCCGTTTGGGCAAGTTGTCTTTATCATAGACTACACCGTCAATCTTGATGATGGTAGAGTCAGCGAAGATAGTTGGAGAGAAATCCATATCGAAGTTTATTCCGACTTCGTCAATGTAACTTTCTTTCTTATAGCGGTTTTCAATCCATGTTCCTCTGGGTATTCGGATGCAGTATACGGCAGCCTTGCGTTTGCCGATGCTTTCCAGTTTCCATTCAATCATTAGTTCTTTTTTGTTGATACTGTCAGTGGCAAGTTTTTCTGCCGATGAAGTTTCTTGTTCTGCCAACTGATTGACTGAGCTCTCGATAGGTTCAATAATGCTTGGCGTGGCGAATACACTCAGGGCCAACATGGATAATGGGATGACGTACAGCATCTTGCTGCGCATCCAGGCTTTGGGTTGGGGTAATGACATCATCTTGATTCTGTTTTTGATTAGACTATGGTTGAAGCTGCTCGCCAGGGGGAAACTTGCATCGTGGACAACCGACTGGAGCAGGAGCATCTGGTAGGCCTGAGGGTCGATGTCGTGCCGGAGCACATAGTCATCTGCCTCATATTCATGCACGTCACGCAGGTGGCGAGCCAGGAGGAAGACGAAGGGGTTCCACCATTGCAACATCTGCACCACGGTGAGCAGGACAATGTCCAACGAATGGCAGTGACGGATGTGACCTTCCTCGTGCAGGATGATTTCGCGCCCATTGCTGTTGTAGTCCTTGTCGCCGATGACGATGTTGTTCAGCCAACTGAACGGCGTGACCTGTTCCGAGTGGCAAAAGATGCGGATGCCATTCACTTTCTCCTGCCACAGACTGCCCCGTCGAATCACTGCGCCCATGCGACAGAATTGCGCCAGACGCACTCCCAGCACAAAGGTCATACCGATGGCGAAGAGGATGCTCACTATCTGGAACCAGTCGTGCGAGGCGGGTTCTTCCGTGGGGTTGGAGATTGGTGCAACAGGTGTCTCTTCGGTCGCGACGGTGTTCGACGTTGCCGACAGGACGGGTATGTCCGAGTTGGCTTCGGCTTGAGCCTCAACGGTTTCTGCTTCGGCTTGCGCCGTGTGGATAGGGATGCCCGCTTCAATCATCTGCACTTGCGCCCGATGCACCAGGGGTTGGTTGTCCATCGACCAACTCGACACGTTGCACAACGGCAGGAGCAGCGACAGCCCCAGTATGGCGAGCAACGTCAGTCGGTTGCGGCGCAGACATTTCTCGTGGTGCAACAATAGGGCGTAGGGGGCATAGAGCAACACGAGGACAAAGGCCGACTTGATTGAATATAGAAAGAGTTCGGTCATCATGGCTGTTTCCGGTTTATCTCGTTCAACATTTCCTGAATGTCGTCCGCCGATAGTTTCTCCTCCTTGACGAAGAAGCTGAACATGGACTTCAGGCTGCCGTCGAAGAAGTTACGTTTCACCTCCTGCATGGTTTGGCGGGTGTAGTCCTGGCGGGAGAGGGTGGTCTTGTACCACTGCGTCTTGCCTTCGCCCTCCCGTTTGGTGTACTCGACGAATCCTTTTTCAAAGAGTATGCGCATGTACGAGGCAATGGTGGTGTAGGTAGGTTTGGGTTCGGGATAACGTTCCAGGATGTCGTGCCCGCAGGCGGGATGCCCCAAGTCCCACAGGATGGACATGATCTGAAACTCGACTTTGGTGAGGGTTCGTTCTTTCATTGCGTTGTTAAGGGTTAACGGTTAAGGGGGTGGTCGGAGTACTCTGATTATTCGGAGTGCTCGGAGTATTCTGAGAACTCCGATTATTCCGATTACTCAGATTATTCGGATTACTCCGATAATCGGGAACCTTGGATTGTTCTCTTTCGACGATGCAAAGGTATAGTGCTCTTGCGGATTTTGCAAGTCTTCGAAATCGAAATCTTTCGAAATAGCCCTTTTTTTAACATATTTTTTGCGAAATACCCAGAGGGGGAGGGGGCTTTCATTATAAGTTGACAGGACATCGACCTCCTTATGCCCCTCCCATGACGTAACGGAGTTGCGTTCTTTTTCCGTTCTTTTTGCTTTCTTTTT